>NZ_JAEPKU010000056.1 GCF_016652235.1 Dysgonomonas sp. Marseille-P4677 | reverse complement strand
TCAAATAGATGATTCCGCCTATTTGCCTATTGAGGACAAAAGTATGGGTTCGGATGAGTGGAAATTGAAAGAAATACAATCAATAAAGTCAGATTCAGCAACATTGAAAGACACAGATTATAATAAATTAGCTAGCGGAACAAATGCGCAAATGTCATCTGCTATTGATTTTTTATCTAGTCACAATCCCTCATGGAGTGGATACCGAGAGGCATATGATGAATTTTACACTAAAGATAAACGAGCTAGTATCCCGATATCATATATAGTAAAAACATCTAAATCAACACTTAATAAAGTTTTGCCGTCATATAGAAAGTCTTTTGCCAAAAACTTGGCTAATTCATTGTGGGAACAGGATATTTATGTAACATCATCAGGAAGTCAAAATACCATTCTCAATTTTACTGGCGGAATATTTGCATCAAATAAGAACATTGCAGATATGCAAACTATTATGGAAAGTGATGCAAGGCATTTTGGTTTTAAGCAAATTCAATACAGATGGTACAAGGGAGCTAATGAATACACATTTTATGATCTAAAACAATAACCGCCCTACTTTCACAAGCAAAATATATTATTAACCTTAAATTAAATATTACTCTTAAACAAAATGTACGAAAAAGTAAAAAAGATTTGTAGTCATCCTATTGGGAGCTCAGTTATTGGAAGTGTAATCTTTACTATCTTAATCACCTTAGTATCATTACTTTTTAATATTATTACAACTCCTGTACCTTTATGGTTATGTCTGGCTTCAATTCTTGGTACTTTTATAATCACAGTACTATCAATACATTTCAGTAAAAAAGAAAAAGCAAAAAGAGCAGAAAGTCAAAGGATTGAAAGACATAATAAATTAATGGATAGACAAGAAAAAGAAAGAGCTAACTTAATCTTAGCTTGTTTAAACAATGAAGACTTTAAAAAGTTAAGTAAGCTTTATAACTCAACTAAGATTGAAAGATTCGGCAAACAGGCAAGAATAGTCTCCGATTCCGAATATAATTATTATTATCCGACAATAGAAAAAACATATACGCCGACAACAGAATATAATATTAAATTTCAAAATATTTCTACAGATAGATATGCAGATAAAATTATCTATACATTTTCTAACAAATATTTTTATTCTATCCTTGAAAATTATGTGAATACAGGAGAGAAGAAAGGAATTGAAATATAAAACAATAACCGCCCTACTTTCACAAGCAAGACGGCCTTACTGATAAAAAATAACTATATTGGATTAGAATTTGTATTTTAGTCCGAACAAATGTCCGTTACTTTGATTGGCTAAACTTTTTTGATACTGATACTCTAGGCCTAAGTTGTGATAAAACACACCGCCGCCGATTCCTATATAATTCAAAGTAGAATAAGAACCGGAAACAAACGGCTGAAATATTCTCTCTTTATATATTGTCTTTTGTTGTATTATAGGAGTAAAATTATAATCTATCCCGGAGAGCTTATTATATTGGATTGTAGGATATAGTTCTAACTTACCTAGTTTCTTATCATCAAATAATATTGCGTTATAGGTTCGTTTCTTTTCATATTCTGCAATTATCGCGGCTGTATCAACTATTTGTTTTTGAGTTTTTGTTTCAGTATCCTCAATCACTTTAACAGGCAATAAAGGAATTACCGGAGTCTCCTCCTTGATCGGGGAGAGTTGTTCCATACTTACCGAGCCTGAGACGGTATCTCCCTTTATATATTTTGTTTCCTCAACTGTTTTAGTCGTTAGGCCGTGTCCCAGATACCCGATAAGGAAACCTCCCAGAAAAACAAACAGAAACATTAAATACTCAATCTTTTTCATACTATATTTGCTATTCCGTTAGTAATAATATAATGACACTCGCAGGGGTGATTCAAAATTGAGGGTTTAACGGTTATCTTTTCGTTCTTTATTTCAACATCCCAACTACACCCCTTATCGTCACTTTGTTTGGATACGCCATCAATTGTAAGCGTACTTATTGGTAGATTAACGAAGCATTTATCTTCGCAAAAACATAAATGAGTTAAATACATTTTATCTTTCCGAATGTACATTATATTTGGTTTTAAATCATCTATATTGATATCAGAAACAAATTCAACTGTAACGGGTACTTTCTTTAATGTTCTCATTTTATTACCTTTTTAGCAATGATATACAATTCCCATCGTTCAGCAAGTCCGATATATCCTCCGTTCACTCGCTTTACAACGGCTTTAAATCTCTCATACTCATCCGGGCCGCCTAGCCTATCCGCTAATTGGTTTACTCCGTTCGTTTTCCAGAAATATCCGGCGGAGATAGCGGCATAATCCCATGTTTCAAGCAATTCCGGAGTATCAACAAAATCTACTCCCGGAGGTAAATTCTCCATTTTGTTCAAAGCTCTGTAATTATCTTTGAATGTTGTTTGTATAGCTCCGCGCCCTTTATATTTCCAACCGTCTCCCGGATCAGTATTCCCGTAACGGCCGCCATATACATAATTTGCAATCTTTTCCGGTTGCCGGACATATTCTTGCGCAAAAGCCGGAGTTTTAAAACGGGAGGGCCAAGTCTTCATCAATCCGACAACCGAATAATTTAGATATTCAACCAATACGTTCAAATGCCCGGTTTCATGCCCTATTATAGAGAAGAAAGCCCTCAGCCTGTTAAGAGTAGTAATATCGTATGTGTTTACAGCTATATCCAAATTGGGAGCCGCCAATATCCGAACTGATTCCAGACTGAATTTATACAAGCTTCTTAATAAATCAGATGTTATTTTCATTTTGTTTCTGCTTTTTTGATGATAATCTCAACTATCTTCTTTTTCTTTCAAATATTTAGTAAACGCTTCTAACATAGCTGAAAAATCCTCTTTATTCCTGTATATGCTACCTGCTAACTGTCCTACCCTTTCGAATTTGACTTTATCTTCAGCTTTTTCCAGTATAGATTTTATTTCAATTATGCCGATACCAATAGCCCCTAAAAGTGTCATAATGGGAAATAACGGGATGTGTGTATCATGGAATGTATTTAAATACCAGACAGCTAACATTTGCATCACATCTACGATAGTCAAGGCAAACAGAGGTAAATAATACCGCCCCAACTTATCTACCGTTCTCCTGAATCCGTATGAGCTTCTTAGCTCACCTCTTTGTTTCGCTTTTTTGCAACCGCTGATAAGGTCGGCTATTACCATACAGAATACTAGTATATACTCCCCAAAGAGTAGGATACATACAATAAATATTTGTTGGAAGTTAATTTCTATAATCATAATATATCGAAGTATGATTGCCCTCTCTTAGAGATGGCAAGATTATAATTGATTGTTTGGAGTATATAATTGCATGATTTCTTATTTATAAATTTCACTAGTCGTACCATATTGGGCCTTAACTTTAGCCCTAAATAGAGCCAGTTCATCATCAGGTATCTTTGCGAACTCTCTCAGATAACCGCCTTTACAACCGACTACGGAAGTGTCGAATATCTCAAATCCTATTTTATCGATAGTATCGAAATCTACAAACCGAAAATCTAAGCCTTTCGGGTTTACAAATTTGGGATTTTCGCGTAAGGTATTAGGCCCTAGCGATAAGGGTGTACCCCCTCCATTATCAAATGTATTATTAAATGCTATCCTGATAAATCCTGTTATAGGTATGGTTTGCGTTACATCATAATATATTATATTTCTTAATATATAATCCCCGTAAGACATAATTGTTCTTATAGCTGCAGTTAACGGATAGGCCATGATATTGTTATATATATGTAGATAGTCATCGACCTTACTCTTGTTACCCTGATGTGAGAAAAACAGGTAAGGTGCGCCGTATAAGAGGTTATTCCTTACTGTTATTGAAGTAGAGCCTTCATCCAAATAGACACAGGAACTAAGTTTGTTTGACGAATGTATGTCATGTATTATATTATTTTCGATTATAGACCCGCTACAGTTCCCTAGTGTGTAAATTCCCCCGACATCATTCAACAGGAAATTACATGTATGATGTATATTATTATAAGCTATACGTATGTTTTTAATTGATGTAGGGTTTGAATGTGACGGCTCCCACGCATACCCGAATGTTATACCGGAATAACCAACAAGGGACATATCGCAGTTTGTAACACTGCACGAATCGGCAAATGTTATCATAATGCCCGATGCTTGCTGTAATATTTTACTTGTGTTTTTTACTGCGCAATTATGTATATGTATATTGTACGGTACGTTTGTTGCTGTCTGGTTCGATTGATCGTATTCGCCTATACGCATGACTCCCGCACCCAGATCATGGAACGTACTATTATAGATATATGAATCTTTCGAATCGTTCATGAAGTTGATAACATTACGGGCGAACAGGCTGAAACCGCAATTGGCAAATACAAGGCTTTCAGCTGACGCAAGTATTGCACACGGAAATGTGCGCCCCTGTGATGTATCCAGACTGAAACGGCTGTCTTCTTCAAAAAAGTTATGGTAAGTCTGGGAGAAGTTGATACCCGAGAAAGAACATTTACCTGAAATATTAAACAGAACAGATGTTTCCGGCAGTTCTACAGATATGCCCCCTATGGTTTCATCGTCTTTTAACTTATAATATAAATAGCCGTCTTTAGTATAGAAAGTACCTTTGGCGAATGTCTCACGGTTCGCATCAACGCTTAGGGCTGTATTTATATTTTCTATAATATATCTGTCTCCCGCCTGTATAGACCATGCAGTCTGTGTAGTGGCGGACATCGTGGATTGGGCTATCCTTACTTTGTTGGTAGTGGTATTTACACTCAGAATCTTACTCTTGTAAGATATCCATTCTTTAAATACCGTTATATAAGCATTGGTATATTCAGTGGCCAGCTTCGCTATATCGGCGGCAGGGAAAGTAATGTTGAGGTATAATACATTATCTACCGTTTCAGCGCTTATTGCTCCCAGCTTTGGCAATATCACGCTTTCATAAAACTTCCCTTCCCTGATGGTAGATGCAGGTAGGCGCATCTCACCGTTTACAGCTATAAAATGCTGCATTTGTTGCGTTACGGGTATTCTGTATACACCCGTCGATACCAATGTGAAATCGGATGCCGACAACAATCTCGAACCTTTTATTGTAGGCCTCGGACTATCAAAAGAGTCGAATGATATACTGTTATATCCTACAAATCTTAAGTCCTTACCTGCTATATTTATATTTATAGCCCCTGACAATCTAAATGTATCGGTGTTCAGCAAACGGATATACACGATCCGTTCAGTTGCAGCAGAAGCAAGAGCCAGAGCCTTATCTATTGTTTTTACAGGAGCTGTTGATGCTGTACCATTGTTTGTGTCTACACCTGCGGAGCTTGAAACATATAGATTTTTAACTTCTGATGTATTGTCCGTTATTTTTTTATTGATATCATTTATATCGAATGGCAGTTCTACCTGCTTGTATCTTTTCAGATGGTCAATTTCATTTATTGCCGTACCTGCATTATTACCGATAGAGGATATATCAAGAACCTGTCTGCCTCCTAGCGTAAACAGGCGGCTAACCTCTCCCATTTCCTCTATTATAAATGAGCTTCGAATATCTGTTACCTGAGCCGTTGGGGTATTGATCCCCGTCTTTACATTAAATGAGAGAAAAGGTGTACTTCCTGAATTGAAAGCATATTGATTGGTTGTGTTTTTTGCTATTTTTATCGTAGATACCGTATCGGTAGCGGTTTTGTATAAATGAATGACATTACCTGTTATATTATAACCGGTTAAGTCCAGTTTATAATCCGTATCAGGTTTCAAGGCATACATCCATAGTACCATCCAGTAGGTCCAGTCTGTATACAGCATTCCTGTATCGGGGGCTATCCCGCCGTTTATGATATTAGGCCTTGCCTTATCGGTTATGTCTACAAATCCTTTATTTATCAATTTTATCAAATCGGTACTCAACCCTTTTAAAATATCCTTACCATCCTCTGTTTTAAAATCAAAGGATACATGAGCCTCTTTGCATTCAAATGTATCGTACGAGTCGAAGTTCAACACATTATAGGGGGCTGCTGACGCGGTTTTAACAACAAAAGAAATCAGGACGTTTGTATCGTCTGTCGTAAATTCATATGTACCTTCCGGTGTCTTCTCAGTCAGGTATATCTTTCTGCTTGCTGCCGTTCCCACCACATTTGCGCTTTTGGGGTGAAAATTAAGGACGGGCAATCTTCCCAGTCCACTAATGGTATTGGTTTCCCATGCGGATGGATGGCCTAGTCCCGATATAATATATTGGGTATTAGGCTTTAGTTCGTAGGCTGCTACAGCCTGAGAAGTTTTGTCTAGGCTTATATTCAGACCGCCATTTATCCCCTGTCCATAGTAGCCAATATGTGGAACCATGTATTCTCTCAGATCAAAATACCTCGATTGTTTAAATGAGTGCATTGTTGTCGTTTTATCGCGCGGCTCGTCTTTATTAAAAGCTTGCCAGTTGCTTTCAACACTCCATCCACTTAGATCGTTTCCGATATACTTCTCAGATATCCATTCAGGTTGGGATACTACCGATGATTGTATAGTCTGGATATAATCCCAAACAGGTGCGGATGCTAAAACCGCCTCGGAGTCTATCCAGTAAGTAGTTTTTAATGTGACTGCATTCAAAGGAATAGGAACCTCTCTAAAGCTTCCTTTTACATTCGAAGGGTCGGTGTTGAATATAAACCCGCTTATGTATGTTCCTGCACTATTATAAAAAGCACCCCCTCCGACTCCTGTTGTAGGATGAATGCGTACTTTTATACGGTTGATACCTGATAAGGGGATAGTGACAACCATAACAAGGGCATAAGCTAATATTTTTCCTGTATTGTATTCAACGTAATATCCTTGCGTTTTTGTGAAATTTATATTTTGTATCCAAACTTCGCCGTTAGATAGTCTATAGGACACGGATTGTCCTAAAGCTCTAAAATTGGTTGGAACAGAATCGCGGGCTTCCTGCTTAGTCAGGTAATCATATCTGTCGTTGAGCTGTGAAACATTCAGTGTGTTTTTATCCTTTGACAGTGAGTCATTCGTCCATGCTTTCTGACTCACAGCTAATGCGACATCTTGTCCCGTTTCTTGAGCTAATTCCCCTGTTCTGATAACAGAGCCTAAACTTGTTTCAGTTTTGGCGTAATCATTCAGATTTATAGTTGGCACATCTGGGACTTGTGTTGTTGCCTTCCATATACCAACGACATCACATTTATATATTACTCCCGGATACGGAGTCCCTACATAGGCTGTAAAGCCCACTTCCGGATTTGGGTAATCCTGTTCTAATAAGTGAGGACTTGAAAAATAACCTTTATGTTTATCCTTTGCAGCATCTAAACGTTTAAAATTCTCATTTATCGATGCTGCTTCAGTACCCCAGTCCGATCTTGTTTTTATAGGAATTAAGTCCATGTTATTCAATTATATTATTCTCATTAATATTATTTGTCACCGATCTGTTGTCCTGTGATATAGTTGCAACTTCTAACGATTCGGCCGTTTTTTTATAATAAGCAGATACCGTTTGGTAAAAACGCCCTGATCTAGGTCGTGCTTCTATATTTGTTTTTTTATATACTACCTGTTCAGACATATTTTATATCGCTTAATTTTGCTGTATCTTCCGAAAACTCGGAACTGACCAATGTTGTTTTTGCATTCGAAAAATCTATAGTACACCCCATTGTAAAGAATTCTGTATCAAACAGGCTCTCACATGTTGTCTTTTTCAGAGATGGATTTATGCAACCTCTGATGTCTATCTCTATGGTTTTTCTTTTAGAGCTGAAATTAGAATGGATAGAACACATCAAGAGCCTTTCCAGAATATCAGTTTGTCCGGATCTTATATAAGACAATTGACATTTATACTTATTTTCATCCTCTTTAATAAGAAGACTCCCTCTGGTTATCGGTAAATTATCTTCATTAGCCGAGCATACAATCAATTGCTTTTCATCAAAGTCAGTCTTTACCTTTGCATTTACATAGCTACTAAATTCTACATCTGGTATTTTTAATGTATTATCATTAGCATCTACAATATCAATTGAAAAGTTATTTATCAATAAATCTTTTGGATATTGAGGTATAAATATATTTGCAGGTCCGTAAACCCCCCATTCTTTATAATCTCCGTGTCTGGTACGATGGAAAACTGAATAAGATGTATTTGATATATTTATAACAATATTCCCGGCGACACCATAGAGCGGAATTAATAGGCCTTCTTTATCTGTTAAAAGCAGACGTCCTGTTCCTGTAGGATTGCCTCTCGAATTTCGTAAACTACTCCATGTATTTAATACACTCGTTAATGAGTTTGCATCACCTGCCATAAACCATAATCTTGTAAGTGGTAGTGAACCGCTATACGTTTGCCAGTATGATTCTCCTCTTCCGGGAGGCCCTTGAAAACACTGCATTACATTATCATTCTCATCTACGGTATATATTGCGGCATTTATAGTAAGTTTTGAGGATGAATCACCTTTACCTATTGGTTCGGAATCATCAAACGGATTATCTTTTGCATTTACATAAGCCTTTAAATTCAATTTCAAATAAGTTGTATCAGATGAAAGCATATATCCATTAATGGGGATAGAAAATACACTACCCGGCTTATCCCCATCCCTGAATGTAACATCTGAACCCACTATCGTTGGATTCTCTGTATAACGGTCTGAGGACAAGTCCGTATATTTGATATATCTATAGTCTTTCCCCCAATTAGAGCATTTACCATAAATTCCACGCATATACTCCGGATAATGCATGTCCGTACTCATTAACTTTGATAAGTTGTCGGCTGTTACTTCTCTATCCTTTGCCGAATCTCCTAGTTCTCCATATAAAGAACTAGTTATCTTTACATTATTTATCATCTCCTCAAATGATAACGATGATTCTGTCCCGGCTAATCCTAGTTTTCCTATATCCCCAAGATTGAAATTAACTGACTGAGTTCCTATAAAAGCAAGTGAATGAAAATCATAACATTTCATCTGTAAATTTTTCTTCACTGTATTATAATCATAGATGTATACATTAGCATCCAGTTGTACCATCATCATTCCAAATGGC
This sequence comes from Dysgonomonas sp. Marseille-P4677, assembly GCF_016652235.1. Taxonomy (GTDB): domain Bacteria; phylum Bacteroidota; class Bacteroidia; order Bacteroidales; family Dysgonomonadaceae; genus Dysgonomonas. The sequence continues at coordinate 16,457 of NZ_JAEPKU010000056.1, read as the reverse complement.
TCCAATATACCTTTTATCACCTCATCACACTTACAGGCAGCTCCATCCTCATCATAGAAGTTTGAGGACTGTATATATAATTTATGAAATATTGTTTCTGAGTCCGCAAGTGTTATTCCCTTTAGTGTAGTAGTACATCCGATGTACAGCTTGCTAAATGGAAGTCCAAGCTTATCAAATACTCTTTTGAGTTGATTTATAAGAGTTGTGATATCATTAAACCTTGTTTCCTCACCTTTAAGGAATTTCAACCGTTCCAATATATTAAAATCTGCCGCCGTAAATTCTACCGGATAGGGAATAGCATTTGTAAGTATTTCAGAGTATAACTCAGAATCGAGCCAACCAATCCAATATAAAGTATTATTTCTATAGAACTTCACTATGTATTTTTGCATATCATCAGTATGCAATTTAATATACTGAAAATTACGCGTACTTATTAGATTCAAAATCGCACCACTTCCGCATATAGGCTCAAATTTCTTTTTAGTGTCATATGATAGGATAAAGGGATTTCCGGACCCTTTTATCTCTTCTGTTGGCATATATAAAGGAAAGGGAGGAGATAACGTCGTGTTTGCTTCCAAATCAACTCCCAATGCTTCCCCATAAATCTCAATCCTATTCAGGATATTGTCTGTGCCGTAAAAGCTATAGTTATATATTAAATATTGATCTTCCATATATCACTAACCATGTATTTGTCAGACAACCGTTAACTCATTCTGTTTTTTCTTCGCGTATAATTATCTAGTACTCCCACAAGCTTAGAGCCTTCGATTGTGAACCTCACCTCTCCACCATCTCCAACAGTATTAATAGTACCGCCTCCATTTAGTAAATCGAATAATGTTTTTTGCTGCGATCCATTCAATATCATTTCTCCGCCGTTTACCCTCGCCAGATTCATATCTCCTATAGCAGTACCTTGTATTATACCTCCGTTAGCAAATTTTGGTATTTGGGAGAATAAGGCTATTACCCCGGCGATGGCCGCGCCTATAGCTATCAGATTAACCGGGAATGGTAGTTTGGCGGCTGATTTTCCCGCTTCTGTTGCGGCAACGGCAGTATTTGCGGCGACTTCTGTTGTGGCTGTTGTAGCTTTCGTTGCGGCGGCGGCTTGATCTGCGGCCATCCCGGCCGTAGTATTAGATATTTTTGTGGCTGTTGTGGCTGTGTCTATTGCTGATTCAGCTTGTTTAGCAGCAGATAATGAATTTATCACTTCCGTCATTTTTTCAATCATGCTAATAACAGATAGTAAACCATCAATTGTGGATGTCATCACATTCCATACAGCCATTATACGTTCCCATCCTGATGCATCTACATTGCTAAACACATCTTTAAGTCTTTCTACAGAATTTACCATTCCGTCAATACCGCTTATTCCATTTTTTATCTCAGAATATAGGCCTCCGGCCAGTTCTTTCCTAATATTTCTGATTTCTATTTTAGCCTGTGCCAGTTTCATCGCTTCAGATAATGAAAGGTTTGGATTGTTAGACATCATTTTATCTATTTCATCCAGGAGGCTCTTTGAACTTTTCATCGCTGATTCTGAGAGTTTTTTATAGGCTTCCTGATATGATGAACTATTCGATATTATATCATCGGCCTCAGCATTGAATTTCAAATCTACTTTTTCAGGCTTAGAGCTTTTTGCGGCGAGCAATTTTTTATACCATTCGTTAGTAGCTGCATCAGCCCCTAACAATGTTCCCGCTAACTTTACCGTATTATCAATAAGGTCCTGCATGCTAGTTATGTATTCCTTATCGGATATAGCCCCGGCCGTATGTTGATCTGTAAGTTTCTTGATAGAGGTATTATATTCATTCTGTAGAGCTTGTAATTTACTATTCTTAAGGGCAACTAGAGAATTGAAAAATTCATTTGTACTAGCATTAGCCCCTAGAATAGATCCTGACAGTTCTATAGTATTGTTTACTAATTCTTGTAGCTTAGTGTTATACTCTTCCTCTGTTATCGCTCCCGCATTTCGGCTGTTAGTGAGTTCTTTTAAATTCTCATTATATTTTTTTTGTGATTGCTCTATTTCATCTTGTGTCTTATTATATAGCGGATTTGCCGCCATTTGTTCAAGATTTTTCAAATAATCAGAATCTAATAGTTTTTTATTTCCTGTTCCTTTGGCATCTATTACAGTTTTGCGGATCAATTCATCCAAAGATTTATTATATTCTTGCTGATTCAACCCATATAGACCAGCAGTATCTTTGTTTAATTTTAATTGGGCATCTAATTCTCTTAGACTCTGAATGTATTTTTCTTCCGATTTTTGGAGTTCCGATTTCTTCTTATCATCGTCAGGATTCTTTTGATTGTCTATACTTTTCTTATTAGACTTAATAATAGCATTTTCAAGCTGTTCATTAGTATAATCATATATTTGTAGATATTCATTGCCTATCTTGGCTATAGATTTCATTGCCTTATCAGCTTTATCCATACTGCCAACCATTTTATATGTTGCCTGATATAAATCATTATATGAAGTACCTTTTTTGGTTCCTAGGCGCGCCAATATCATAGCTTGATCTCTCGATAATCCTCCTTCTCTAGCGGATTTGTCGATTTGATCGTTGACCTCTACATTCTTTTGTGCATAAAAATCGGCTTGAGCTGCTGCTTTTATTAATTCTATTCTCTCTGCAACTAACTTATTTAATTCTTTCTGATTCTTTCCTTCAACCTGAAGCATGCTATTTAATTTAGCCTGAGCTTCATTTATCTCTTTTTGGCTCCTTGTTTTGTCATTCATTATCGACAATTGAGCCTGTAACATCTTTATTTCAGAGGTGTTACCTGCATTACTTGCTTCTTTTTTAAAATCAGAGAATATATTTTTCACTCGCTTAACCTCATCATACATATTTTTGAAATATCCGATAAGGGAAACTAATGCTGCGATAAGAAGAGCGGGCCATAAAGCCTTCCACATTGATAGGGCTGATGCTTTTATTTTCAAAAATGTACCTCTAATCATAGCCCCGGTCGTAACCCAAAAACCTCCCGTTTTTATTGCAGCAGCTTGAGCATCGGCTAATTTAGCCGCCTCAATAGCTTTGCTTTCGGCTAATTCTCTGGCTTTTAGTAAGGTTTGTGCTTTAGATACAGCGCGCGAGGCCTGTAACCTCTGCTTTTCGGTTGCAAAAAATGCGGCTGACTTGGCGCGGTCTAAGGCTATTTCTGCCTCAACTCTTGCGGCTGTTGCAGCTGTCATTTTCGCATTTGCAGATTCTGAACTAGCAATAATTTGTTTACCTGTAGTCGCGTATGCCTGATAAACTTTAGTTAATTGACTAGTAATATAAAATGCTATAAATGCAAAAACACCGACTATTATATTTCTTATATTATCAGATGCACCCATTATTAGCTTTGTAAGTCCATCTACCAAAGCCTTAAACTTCTCTCTGAATCCAACACCTTCCGTAAATCTGGTAAACATATTCTGCATCCTGATTATGGATGTTTCGAGGTTATCGGTATCTACATTCGGTATCATTTCATTTAAGGCATCGGCGAATTTTGGCAGGATATCAGCACTCATCAGCTTTCCTTTTTTTAGCAGATCATCAAGCTTTGATATAGGAACTCCGGCGGCTTTAGCCATTGCAGCCATTGCAATAGGTAGCCTTTCTCCTAATTGTCGCCTTAGTTCCTCTGAACTGATTTTTCCCTTACTCATCATCTGAGTTATTGCTAAGAATGTTAGATTTGTATCCTCCGCACTCATTCCATATGCGGTTGCAGCTCTTGATGTGGCTTCAAATATTTTTCTTTGATCCTGTATCGACATATTTACAGAATCCCCGGCCGCCTTAAACTTGGCATAAGCCATTACCAGAGAATTTATCTCTACTCCGTACTTATTAGATAAGCCATTGAGGAATCTTAAATTATCTGCGAAAAGGCCTGTACTTCCTGATACATTTTTAAGGGCTGTTAATGCCTTGCCCGTTTCTCTGGCTACATCTTTCATTCGGGATACTAACCCGGTTAACCCAAATCCGGCAGCTCCTAATGCAGCCGCAAATGTGATTATTTGCATCTGTAGAGACCTAAACGAATCTTTTATTGTTTTGGTTCCCCTCTTGAAATTCTCAGTTAATAAATTTACTGCTATGCTGAATGATAATTTCCCTGCCATATTAATTACTTTTAGTCCATGTTATCCTACTTAAATCGATCATCTCTCCTTTTAGGAATCTTTCTAAATCATCTTTATCCCTTTCCATTGCTAGTTCTGCTTCTTTCTTTATTTGTTCCTCTTCCCATGGGAAATGCATTATATCTCTAGGTGATTTTATTTGTTTAGAATCAACATGTGGCCTCATATTATGAAAGGTCCAAAGTCTCGATGACTCCATTTCCTCTCTTTTGTGTTTTTCGTAAGCATCAATATATATTTGAATGTCACATAAATCCATCCTCTTAATTATATATTCGGCATCCATCCCTCCTGAAACGATAAGAGTAGAAACTACATCTTTTATATATGCTGCTTTATTACCGTCACGTGTTTCACTTGTATCACTGCTTACATTAGGCATAAATTGTTGAATGATACTAATACTTCTAATCAGGTCTTTAGTCATTCTGCTGAACATTTTTTCATTTTCACACAGAACTTTAAATTCATCTCTGGTTATTGGGTCTATATTATTACACAATACCGTACAATACAACATATCGCACATATTCTGATTATCTGTATAGTCTATTTCATGAAATGGCGTCCCTGTCAATAGTTCATACTTAATGATTGACTCTATAGTTAATTTGATCTTTATTTTCATAGGATATTTTCTTATAAACCATAGATTTGTCAGACATAACAACAAGAGAAGCCCTCACTAAGGGTGCTTCTCTTTATTTGTGAATGAGTAAGGCTTTCGTTGTTTCAAATAATCTAAGTTGAATTGATTTTTATAAGCCTCTCTTTCAAATGATATATTGAGATAAGCTTGCTTCTTATCTCTGTATCTGATAACGCCTATTATCCATTCTATCACATACCATAAGTAGAAGAAAACTACAAACAACTCCATTATTTGTCTGGTATGAATACGTTCATGATTTATCATCCAATCAACTAATGGTTTACATTCTCTACGGGCAAAAAGTATCCCACATATATTAATAGCAATATATCCTTTGAATGGGAGGATATTATTATATATTATTTTCATTTTTTCTAATGATTAATATTTTCATCATAAAAAAGAATAGAGAACTATAGAGTTCCCTATTCTCATTCATTTTAGGCATTCCAATTATGGAGTTATTGTTCCATCTTCTAATTCTCCAGTTCCTTGCATGGATATAGAGGATGAACAAATAGATCCATTCTCAGCAGTCATTGAGAGTTCGGTTATAATGGCATATCCTTTTACAAATTCTTCTCCTTTCGTAAAGTCATCACCTGTTTTTACTGCTTTACCCATTATAAACGGGATAGGAGTACGGGAGGCCATCAAAGTCTTTAATGTTTTAAAAGATACATGACCTGTAGTCTTCGATAATAATGACTCACATGATACGGTATATCCCAACTGCCCGACTAGAAACTCCTTCCAATCTCCCGACATCTTACTCGATGTATCAATAGTATCCGCGGATAATTGAATACCGCATGATGTTCCGAATGCAACCGGATCAACATCTGATCCATTTGTGACAAATAGCATAAGCTTGTCACCTGTTATTAAATCTGTACTCGCTTTATAAACTTTAGGCATGATGTAAAATATTTAAATTATAAAATTTCGAAAAGTAATACCTGTATATATTTATTATCCTCATAATCTTCTGATGAATCTATTAGCCTTATTTTAATTATAGAATTAGGATCACTGTCATCTATAAAGTCATCATCTAAAAGTTCATTCAGATGTGATGCTATTTCCTGCGATCTGTCATAGTCATTCGACCAAACATTAATATACACTAGAGGCTTTTGTAACGCTACACCCATTTTTGTCCTCTCTTTTGAGTATCCATCTCTTTGATACAGGATAAAGTCACCGATAGTGTCTTTAGGAGCTACTACAGGGAATATTTTTTTCCCTACATATGATGTTGTGATATCATCATCTAGCATTATTTGGCGGACTAGTGTTGTTACTTTTATTTTATTATCTGCTAATCCCATTATAATCTGTTTTTTATTCTGTAAACTACCTCCTCTACGCCTTCATACAATTTGTTTATGGCTTGTGGATAATCTTGAGATTCTGTATCACTCCAAAATCGGGTAGCAGGCATCTTACCTACGTATTTACTGCCTTTGCTTTTCCAGTATCTATCTTTTGTTCCTCTATCTACCAAATGTGCATGATTTCCGCCTCCAATCAGCATATTTTTAGTACTTCTTATAAATCCCGTTAACACTCCCGGTTTATTTTTTTTGACCCTTACAAATAAGCTATTGAGTAAATTTCCTGTAACGCCTTTAGCTTTGCGCATAACCTTACGGAGCCTATATTTACCCCCGGTTTCAAAAACTTTTCCGGCCTTTTGTAATCCTTTTTTAATGGCCTTATCCTTTTCAAACCCTTCCAGATTATGAACTAGATAAGTGATATTTTCTCTATCAATTTGTTTAATAGTTATCATTCATTTATTTTCTGGAGAGTCAGCAATAATGAATTATCTGTCTGTTTATCTATTAGTTTTATTTTATATTTTATATTCTGAAAAATAACTCTTTGAGAATCGTTTATATTTGGATTATACCTAATCTGAAAGATAATCATGTCTCCTAGAAATTCTTCTCCGGCATTTACTCCATCTCTATCCATTACGGCGGTTAATTTCAGTTTATTACCCCTTACCTTCAAAATAGAAACATAATCTTTTTTCATGGCTCCGGATGCAGATTGAACAGGCCGTAATTCCTGAATGACTAATATTTCACGTAATAAACCTGCTCTCATTTTCCGTAATCTCTATATAATCCGATAAGATGTCTATACACGGGAGTTTCATTCATTGTTCTGCCAAATACAACAGTTTCCCGATGTGCGTAATAATCTCCTATCTGTAAGCAAATAGCGTAAAGAAGATTGGACGGGATTTTCCCGCCCCCATCTTCTAAATCTTTCAAATTCACGCAAATGTCATCTGATACAGTAGCCTCGGCCGCCGCAATGAGCATTTCTATATACTCATCATCATCGGTGAAATCCTCATCTACAATCAGATGTTTCTTTGCGGTTTTTAGGTCTATATATGCCATAGATTGTAAATAGTTTTACTTCATAGAGGCCACAGAGAAAGATTCTTCTCTTATTTTACCCATATTCCAGTAAGAATTTACGATAATACGCACCATTGCATTTCCTGCCTGAGTGAATGGATCGGTCACGATATCCAATGCACCCCATTGTCCTAAGAAATAATGCGGCCAGTTCGCAAATACAGAGCCATACTCATCAGCACTCGCCCCCAATTCTTTAGGCAAGTTATTTGTACGGAATGCGCGGTATCCGTTTAGCATACCATTTCCATCATTACCAAATACAAAACCTCCGGCTCCGGATGCATCTTTGACTTTGGTTTTAGCCTTTCCAATCAATGCCGGATGTAGGATATAGGCTAAATTCCCAAATAGAGCATTCTTTAGGTCTGCATCTGTTTCCATCTTTACCACATTCTCCCAATTAATTGCGCCTAGTGAATTATCTACACCTTGAAATAATCCATTAGGTACATTTGCGGCGGCCGCATCGGCACTAAAAGCCGTTTGCTCTACTTTTTGAGCTACAGCCTCACCCAAAAGGGCGCGGATAATACCCTCTATCGATCTGTTTTCCTGTATCAATAGTTGTTTAGATATATCCACAATCGCGGTTAAACGATTAGGTTTGAACACATCTCCTTTTAGGAACTCGCCGCCGCCATCTTTGGCCGGGGCATTCTCTCCCTCCCAATATACATTTACGGCTGAATGTTTGGGCCAAGATATATCTCCTACTAATCCCGTCATTAAACGGACTCCGGCTTGTGATAGAACAAGATTAGACTCCAAAGGGAGTAATAGCTCTTGTTGTTCCTCATCGATAACAACTCTTTTGGGAGATTCAGTTCCGGCGGTATATGCTGCCCTTGCTTCCAATGGAATTATCATCCCGTTGGTTGCGGAAAAACCGGCGGATCGATGGAATGCGCTTGCTGCATCGATAACACTAGCCTCTGATTCTCTTTGCTCAACTTTATTAACTTGAGAAAGTATCGCTCTACGGAGTGAGAATTTTTCGGTACTAGGCTGATTGTGAGGAGTGAATTGTCCTCTGTTCTCAACCTCTTTTTCCCGGATATCCATATCTATAGACCGGATATCCATTTGTATTTCATTGTACTCCTTTTGCTCAACATCCGTAAATGCACGAGATTCTTTTTTTGCAGAGTCAATAAGTTCTTTGCCTCTCTTTACTAGACCGGACCTTTCGTCTTTTAAATCAGTTGTACTTTTTTCTTTTGCCATGACATTAAAAATTAAATTGATTTTCTATATTGTTCCAATATTCTTTTAGTTCTTCATCTTTTGCTCTTTTTTCAAGTTCAGCAAGTTCTTTCTCAGCATTCTCCTTACCTCTGGTATATACGGTTGTTTCAGAATATGCCGCATCATATACAGGCGATACATCATATACACGCGCTATCTTATGGATGGTCCGTTTCCAGTCTCCGGATGATTTTTTCTCCCATGTATCTTTAGATACTGTAAAAGCGAAAGAACTTGAATCTACCTCTCCTCTACGGATATTCTCTAAAAGTTCATCTCCTAATGCAGTCGCCGGAGCTTCAAAGGAATATTTAAGCCCTCTTTCGTCTATATGCAGAGAAAGAGAGCCTTTACCCTTGTTGTTTCTTGCTAAAATCCCTCTGCGTTCATCATGATTCATCAGGGCAAATACATCGCTCATTTCAAGAACACCATCCAATGCGCCCCTCTCTATAATTTCCTCGAAATATAAACCGTCACTAGGCGTATCGAAAAGCATAGCATATCCCGCTACAGTCCTTTTCTCACTATCTACAGTAACCGGCTGTGATATATTTCTGATTTCTTTTTTATTTTCCATCTTGATTTTTATTATTAACCATAGAATTGTCAGACAATTCATTTCTTCTTTACGTTTTTTTCTGAATCAATTGCATTTAATTTTACAGCTTTCTCCAAAGGTTGTATATTGACTTGCACAAAAGCATTGTCCCCAAATTCAACTTTAGGGAGGTTATTTTCTCTTCGTATTTCGTTAGGTGTCATAGCACCAATTTGAAACATTTGATTTAGATAAGTCCCTTGTGCTGCTTTATCTGCTCTTAAAAACCCTGTAGTATTAAATTCCGATTTGACTTTTCCTTTTTCTGATTTTTTAAATAACTTTCGGTTTAATTCTAACTCAATTTTAGTTAGTATCGGTGCAGCTGTATCAGTCAAAAAGCCCAATTGTGTGGCCTCAACCGTTGCATAACTTGAATTTGATAGATCAAATGCTTTAACGGGTGACACAGAAAAAAAACGACAAACATCAACTACGTTAAATTGTCTTGATTCTAATAATTGCGAGTCTTTTGGATTAATGGTTATAGGTTGATATCTCATGTTTCCCTCCAAGATTACAATACCATTTGGATTCCCTGTTGCGGGATCAGTTCTAGCACTCCATTCTTTATAATTTTGATTTTTTTGATCTTGATTCAATCGCGTCCCCTCAATAGTTAGTACCCCGGCCATATTCGCGCCGCCCTTGAAAAACTTTGCGGCATGGGTTTCCGAATCTGTAGATATACCGAGTGTTTGCCTCGCATGTTCCAAAGTAGATACACCAATAATTCCATCATAAGAAAAATTGAGGAAGTGGATCATATCTTTCGGTTCTACCATATCCTTAAATCCAACTACCTGATACCTCTTTCTCTTAATTCCCAAAGAATCAAGAATCCAAACTATATTTACCTGATGTGATTGTAGATAAATTAATTGTATCGCATTTCCCCTGCTATCCCTCTCTATGTAGGCGTATGCATTACCCTTTAATAGAATAGAGGCTACCATCGTTTTAAAGAAAGTAAAGCGTGTCATATCCTCATTAGGCTCATCATTCATTAGAGAATATACCGGATGATCTATGAATGGCCTCTTAAATCCCTCTGAGTCTATGCTAAATGTCTCTAAGGGTAATTGAGCAACTGCATCAGATATAACATCTACACAACGATATACTGTACTAAGTAACATTGCATTTTCACGGCTTCCAAGAAATAATCTATTGCCGGTATATCCAGAGGCCGTTGTCTCACTTATTTCTTTTTTGGATGCCTTGCGTATTTCAATTCCAAATATTTTCATGTCTGTTTTTTTATACAAACCATGAAAATGTCAGACATTTAGAATGTAGCTGAATATCTAGGGGAACTCAGATAAGCACTTAAAGCCATAAGCCCGGAAATTACACCATCTATTTTCTTTTCCTCATAGAGCTTTGAGGGTTTTGTGTTTCCGTTCCTGTCCCGTGCCATAACAACATTGCGGAAACAATGGCGGTTTATCTCATTGTTATCTATCTTTGCGAAACCTGATAACATTAGTCGTTCCATTTCCTTTGTAGGTCTATTGAAGTTACCTATTGATTGAGATACCGGTTCCATAGGGAGACCCTTTTCAGTTGCATTTATTACAAACTGTGTAGCATTCCAGTTGTCATAACCAATTGTATTCAGACAAATAATATTATTTACATCCATAATGTCATTTAGTATATAATCATAATCAACAACATTGCCGGGAGTTATTGTAATTAACCCTCGTCTTTTCCATTCTCCATATAATTCTTTAAACCGTTTCTCTCGTAAAGCCGCTTGAGGTAAATAGTAATGCATCCTAAAATAATAAGCATCAGGAGTTGGTATAAGGAAAGCGGATGATGTTAAGTCGCTAGTAGATGATAAGTCTATCCCGCCGTATGCTTCCATTCCCCTAAAATCCTCCAATTTCACATCCTGACTGGCATTTATGATATAATGCTCCGGTATCCATACCGTTTCCGCATCACACCACATATTTAGATTTTTAGTTTTTACATTTACCTCATCCGATGAAGTGTTTTTTGCTTTTGTAATTTGCTTTTGTATGTAATTAGACCTAACGGTTACTCCTAAATTAGGATTACTTTTTATCCAAACACTTTCATCTTTCCAATCATCCCCATTATCCAGGCTATAGATAGCAACAAAAAAAGAATCATCCTCTTTCAGCTTTTTCAATATCTCTATTCCTGTTGTCCGTAATTGGTAGCATGGGCCTAGCTTATCAAATCCGGCTGTAGTAATAATTAATCCGAGTGGATTATCTCGCATACCTTGTCCAGATTCTAATACACCTTTCATGCTATTATCCTTTGCGGCATGGTATTCATCAAGTATAAAAGTTGATGGGTTGGGACCGTCCAACTTTGTGGAGTCAGAGGCTAATACTTTCAACCATGATTTAGTTTTGTCGAATTTTATAGTATCCCTAAATACTTTCAGATATTTACTCCGGGGATCAAGTCTCTCAGCAAAATTTGAGCATAGAGGCCATGCGGATATTTTTACCTGATCTTTTGAGTTTGCCGCAAAATATACCTCAGCTCCATCTTCATCATCGTTTAATAATCCATTAAGTCCGATTCCGGCTCCGATTGCTGATTTTCCGTTCTTTCTTGATACCTCAACATAGGCCGTTTGCACTAATCGGCTACCATCCTCTTTGATGTAGAAACCATAAATACTGGCTATAATAAATTCCTGCCACGGTTCAAGGATAAAAGGCTTTCCGGAGTGTTTTCCTTTAAAATGCGTTAGATGATTAAAAAATCTTATGACCTCATGCACCTTATCCTCTCTGAACTCATATTCATCTCTTTCCATGAGTTCAAAAAAACGCTCACAAGCGAGTTTAATATACTCCCCTGCGATAATTTCTCCAGATAATACATCTTGTGCATATTTTATGTATATCATTTTTTTCCATCAAAAAACTTATCCAGAGGGCCAACTTCTTTATCGCCCGGATTAACTGCTTTCATGCTAGTACGGGATTTTATAGTTAGTCCGTATTCTGTCATAATTTTCATTACCTGACCGTAATTCTTTGTAGCTATCGTTTGCGCCGGATGTGGTATGACATCTCCATACTTATTTTTGATGAGAGGCCCGTCCTCTAATAATTTGTCGCTTGCTTGTAAATACATTTCATAGCTAACAGTCAGCATATTTAATGCACCTAGATCGATATTCTGTATTGCATTGTTTTTGTTTAGCTCTTTGAGTACATCTTTTATGAATTTGCTCGTTTCTAAACTAACATTATCCGGTATTTTAAATTTTACTGCCATAGTCAAACATTTTTATACAAACCATGAAAATGTCAGACATCGTATTTTAACAATTCCAAATTTTGAAAATTTTGCCGTGTGTGTAAAGTCGTCTTGGGTGAGGTTTGGGAGGTGATTTTCGTTAAAAAAAATCCCCATACCCCTCCTTGATAGTTGCAAATGAAACCATATCTCTAAAAAATAGTTTCAATCGGAACGTTATTTTATGAGACTTTGGCATCAGAATGATAGAAAATCGCCCTATTTATCTCTAAAAATGAGGCTTTTGGTACTAATTGTGCTTCTTTTGATGGCACTTTTTACACAAACTTTGCAAGTTTTCATAGTCAAAAGCAAGTCTCATCCTTTCCTCTGGATCGTCCGTACTCATAAATGATTTGATGTGATGTATGTCCTCAGCCTTTATAATAATATTATTCTTTAGACATTCCTCACAAAGAGGATCACAAATGAATTTCCATGCGCGTAAACGCCTCCATCTTTCAGAGTTGTATATCCTCCGGCGTTCAGCATCATAACTATTCCCGGTATTATTCCGTTTGTTCTGGGGCTTGTATATTGTAGGCATCTGTATAATAAATTAGCTTTGAATCTTGTATTATTTGATATTGGATCATCTTATATCTGTATTTGAAATGGTCTAATATCTCTTTTTCTGATAGGTTAAAAGCTGTTTTATCTTGAATGACATATAGAATTGTTTCTTGAAAGATATCTTCAAAAGACATTGATCCGAAGTTTCCCTCTTTGCCCTTGTTAAATTCCTCTCTCAATCTATCATAATGCTTTGCTATTATAGATGAAACAAAACAGGAATAAGGTTTCTCTTTATGACGATTTCTTTTCGGTGGAGTCAGTCTTATTTCTAATCTCATTTAATGACCTTTTTAGTAATGTTCTTATCATTGTAGATATTCCGACATTATGTGTATTGCATAATTCTTGTAATTCTAAACTTGTATTAGAATCTAATCTAACAGTTATTCTCTCCTCTTTCATATAAGTTATTTATCTACATAAAGATATTTCTAATAATATCTCGTTTATTTATATAGATGAAATTAACAATTTACCATAGGAGACTAAATGTTAAATCTCACATAACAGATGAAAACAATTAAATAAAAGTTTGCGTTAAGCAAACTTTTATTTATCTTTGTAGTGTAGTTAATGAATTACTAATTGCAGGTAAGACTGCTTAAAAATCAAACGTTCTATGAAATATTTAATCGATGCGATAATGAAGATCGCAAATGAAAATCCAGACGGATTTACAATCGAGTTGACAACTCTCTTAAAAGTTGAAAAAGGTTTTTCGGTTGCCTACAAAGAAACTCAAAATTGTTTCGGTATCGAGGGATTAAAAAGAGTGATTATACACTCTGAAACTCACGGTAAAGTTATCGGGGGATGGTTAAACGAGGATAACAACCTCTACTACTTCGATAGTATAATGATAGTTGAGAATGAGATCGAAGCTATTAAGCTAGGAATCGAAAACGAACAAATCGCAATCTTTGATATAACTAATCTAAAGTTAATCAAGCTCTAAAAGGTAGGGGAGAAATCCCCTACTTACTTCTAAAAACAATTTATTAACAATCAATTAAAATTTACTATTATGAAAGTTCTCAATTATAAAAAATTCGCTCATTCAGATTATGAAAATACAGGAGACAATTATCATATGCTCGGAGAAGTTGTTTTTAAAACAAATGAGTTAAAGGATGGTAATAACCCTATAGGTGTTATTATCCAAATACACGGATATGATGAGTACAGAACTGATATGTATGGTAATACTAATGATGGCGAAATAAGAATAGCAACTATAGAAGAGATTGAACAGTATAGACCTGATTTATTGTCTGATATTGTAACTAATATTGAAATAGCAAAGGATATCCAAAGTATAACATTAAAAAGTTGTTACGGAGAAACTATTGTATGTTCTGTAAAAGAAATAGTTAAATACGAATCTGGGAGAGTTCGTTATATAATGGATAACAAAAAATGCAATGATTTTCATAATTCATTGTTTGTTGTGGAAACTATGGATTGTAGAGTCCGATCTATTGACATATTTATGAGTGGTAACTATCATGTCTTTGCTAGTTATAAAAATTTTAGAGGGAATTATAAACAAGGTGCATGGGCTTTCGATGCAGATATATTAAAAATAAGATAATTATGGAAACAATTAATTTTAATACCTTTACTTCCTCATCAGTAAGAGGAAATAAAAAAAGCGAAAATATGAGAGGTATAGACTTGTTACCAATCGCGGAGGAAAATAAAGCCAGACTCAAAGAGTTTGCATTACAATACAAAAAGTTTGCCCGGATCATAGTTGAGGTTATATCCGTGACAGATAACCGGATCATTGTAAGAGTAGAACAAAAAGAGGCTGTAAACAATAAGCTTTTAACTAAAAAGGAACTAGAGGAGAGGGTTAGAGACATGTTTAAAGGAGAAATCCCGGAGACTTATAAACTCACTATTTCCGCCGTAGATTTTGACCGGAGGGACATTGAAGCTATAAATATGGATTGGATCATTAAGAAGATGGAGAAATTAAACCTTAGACAAAAGGATTTAGGTTCTCATCTGGGTATTGATAAATCATCTTTGAGCCTCATCTTTGGAGAACAAAGAGAGCTTACAAAATGGCAAAAGGCTTGTTTCTATTACTTCTTTAAATATTACGAACAAAGCAACTTTAAATAAACAGAAAAGCGAGTTTTGAGACTCGCTTTTTTTATTTTGCTATCATCCGGTTAAAGAATGGATGTAACTGCAATTTCTTAGCGTTCTCACTCTCAGAAATTCTAATATATATCATAAAGGCTTTTTCCGTTTTGTGGCCTGTTATCTTCATTATCTGAATAGGCGGTACTCCGGCTAAAAATGCGTTTGTTGCGAACGAACGGCGCGCGGTATGGGCTGATACTAAATCGGACTTTTTCTCAGTCTTAGATGTCCTTAAAATACCTTTTGTCTCATTTACTAAAACCTCATCATCAACCTTTGCAGCCTTACAGACTTCTTTTATATATTTATTAAATTTCTGGTTAGATATTACTTTAGGTAAATTATAATCATACTTCTCCAGAATAGATTTTACAATAGTATGCAATGGAATAACTACAGGAGTAAGAGTCTTTTGAGTAAGTATTTCTATGTTATCCTTTTGTATGTTGTTTCTTGTGAGTCTGGAAAAGTCAGAGAAACGGAGGCCTGTATATGATGCAATGAGAAACCAATCTCTCACATTTTCTAGGCGGGTATCGCCGGATAAATCATGTTTATAGAGTTTTTCAAGTTCTTTCTCTGTAAGATAAACGGCCTTTGTGTCCTCTTTTGGTTTGCTAAAAGCTCTCTTTCTATAATCTAAATTATTATGTAGACCTCTTTCGTAGGCCTCATTCATAAATGTTTTTAAAATTTTTATTCTGGTTCCGACTGTATTAGGGGAGTATCCCTTCTTTTGTAAAAAACTTATATAACTATTATAAAAATCTATATCAATACGATCAAAAGATAACTTTCTGTTTTTTCCTTTCTCATATTCCTCTAGATCTCTATGTAACTGTTTATATGTCTTGTTTGTGGATTGCGCTCTATTTGATGTTTCTATAGAATGTGTGATAAAGCCTAAAAGATCAGATGTTATTTTATTCGTTTGGTCTTTATGTGATCTGAAAACCTCATCTAATTTTGCTTTAATTACATCGTTATTCAGTTTTATATCTTTTATCTGTAATTCGCGGATTATAGATAAAGTTTTCTCCTCAATATTTTGCAATCTTGAATTTAGCTCTTTATTTGCCGGATAAGCATTTGTTATTTTTACACGGCACATTTTAGGGAGCCAGAATTTGGTATGAACTGAGTCTCCTATATAATATCTTAAAAATACAGTTTGTCGATATTGCTCTCCGGTTGTCTTATTCACAGATATTTTAAAAGCTCCATAGTAGACCGACATATAAATAGGGGAAATATCCTTATCTTTATATTTCAAATTGAATTTTACAG
>NZ_JAEPKU010000055.1 GCF_016652235.1 Dysgonomonas sp. Marseille-P4677 | reverse complement strand
GAATAATTAGTAATGCTGATTGCTTTTCTATAAAGAGCCTATTATTTACATTTTGCATCAATTCAAAGTCATATTTCTTCTGAACATCCAGGATTGCCTGATTGTTAATATCTTCCATTTTCTTTTTGACTTCTGTTATATATTCTTTTTGATGTATTAGAGCTTCTTTATAACTTCCATCTTTTTCCTTTATATCGGATAAAAGATGATAAGCAATACTCTTTGTAGAAGACTCTTCTTTTCCCTTCAATGCCTCCAGTGATTTATTGATATAGTATAAACATGAATCTTTATTTTGCTCATTCTTAAAGCAATAAGCCATATTCAAAAATAGCTTTGCTTTATCGTTATCCTTGGGTGCATATAATACAGATTCCCTAAAATAAGCGCTTGCTTTATTATAATCATCTATTTTGCTGTAGGCAACCCCCATATTACGCATCACATAAGCAATTTCGAGTGAATCGTTTTGTATTTTTGCAAGAGCCAAGCCCTTATTATAGTAATGGAAACAGCTATCAACTTCCTTCTTCATTAAAAAGGAAATTCCCATTTTATTATATGTTATAATTTCATTTTTATATTTATTTGCTTTTTTAAAGTGCTCAGCCGCTTTTCTATATCTTCCGATTGCATCATCTTTCAACAACTGATCGTAATTAATATCTCCTATATAATATTCAACAAGTCCCTTTAAGGCTTCATCACCTTCAGTTTTTAAATAATCTTCAGAATCCAAATAAGCCAACATCGCGTTTTTCTTATCATTCCGGGCAGCAAATATATGCCCACTATAAAAAGAGGCAAAAGCGGCCCTCCTATAATCCCCTTTATTTACAAAATATTCTTTAGCTTTTAGAACAAGGGTATCATTCGCAATATCTCTATTTGTCTGATCCTTAGCCTGAGTATACAATAAAATATATCTATTGAAGAGATCTTCTTCTAATTCATTAGGATGCAATTGAAATTCCAATATGTGCAATACAGAGTCAGGGTTTTGTTGAATTAGAGATTCGGCTAACTCTAATATTTTGTCAGCATGATTCCCTCTAAAATTACAGCTTAAGAAAAATACCGCTACAACGATAAGTAAAAAAATTGCTATCTTCTGATACATAATTGTCCTAAATTTAATAAATCTATAAAAATGACAGCATAAAAGTATATTATAAACAGTACTTTCACCTAAAATAGCACAAAAAAAATCTATATCGAAACCTCTAAAAAATTAATCAATACTCTATAAACCAGGAAATAACAAAATAAGAAGGCTATAAAAATCTATATCAAAAGAAAAAGCATTGCTTTTATATTTTCCTAATACTAGATTTGCACTATCCAAATAGTAAAAAACTCCCTACTCTTAAAAGTTATTAGTTATGAGAAAGCAATATGTACTTATATTAGTGTTTATTATTTCATGTTTATCATATGTACAAATATACTCAATTAATTATTTACATGGTGAATCTTTTTTACAAAGTTTAGGAGACGATTGGGATGAATTGGAATTGCAGGGACTTCATCAATCTAGCAGGCCGAAATTAGCTCGGAGCTTTATTGTAACAACCAGTCCAATAAAAGCTTACAAAAACAGTTCTTATGTAAAATTCGAACTAGGAACAGCCCTTACCCAAGATATAGATATACAAATAATTGATGAAAAGGGATCTGTTATTTATTCTCAACAATATACTCCTACAACTTCAACCATATTGATCAGTATAGGAGAATGGAATAAAGGTGATTATATAATTAATGTAAAAGATACATCTGGTTCGACCATTGTAACCGGAAACTTCGAAATACGTTAGGTTTATTAGGCAAAAACTCCCCTCGAGACTTAGCTTACTTACAATTACAATTTTATTAGGGGAGATCTTTTGTAACAGCTACTTGCGAATAGCTATTATGGTAAGGGTGAATCTGGACGATTCGCCCTTGCTCGTTGTATTAAAAGTAAGTTTTATCTAAAAACGATCACACCACAATGAACAATCAAGGAGTAAAACAATAATTCAGATGGGAAGAAAAATAAAGAACAGATAAGAATTAAATTATATAACTTACTTATTATTAATTATGATTTATCCAATAATTCAAGTGCTTTATTTTCACATTCTGTCATAAAAGCTCGCTCTTCAGGAGATTTATCATTTATTCCACAAAGATGTAAAACACCATGAATAATGACACGGTACAACTCTTGATCAAAGTTTGTATTAAATTGAATAGAATTACTCTTTACAGTATCGACACTAATAAAGAGGTCTCCAGAAACAACATCTCCCTCACTGTAATCGAAAGTTATAATATCAGTATAATAATCATGCTGTAAATATTGATTATTAACTTCTAAAATCTTATCATCCGAACAAAAAATATATCCTATTTCTCCTACTATTTTATTATAAGTTGCAACAACGGATTTTATCCAGTTTGTTGTCTTTCTTTTCTTTATAGAAGGAAATTTAACCCCTTCGCTATCATAATTTATGGCCATAATATTTATACTTTGTGGACTGTTCTATTCCTTACAAAGGTAAATTAAATCAACAAATGAATATCTAATTAGCAAAAGAAAAGCATTTTTTTATTCCATATATTAAACATAGGCATCGTTTATCTGTTTATAAATAAACCTTATCTAATAAAGCATGGAAGAATACAAATATTCTCTTAACTTTGAAACACCAATAAATTAACTAATTTTTGAGTTATTATGAAAAATATCACAAGAAAAACCCTCGATGAATTTATCATTGAAAGGCAAGAGGACTTCAGATATTCGACAGGAGAACTCTCCCGTCTTCTGAATTCTATTCTACTTGCAGCTAGAGTAGTTAGCTACAAAGTAAACAAAGCCGGATTGGTAGACATTTTAGGTGCTGCCGGAAACACAAACGTACAGGGCGAAGAACAAAAAAAACTCGACGTATACGCTAACGACGTTTTCATACAAACGTTAGTAAACAGAGAAATCGTATGCGGTATAGCTTCTGAAGAAAATGACAATTTCATAACAATTCAGGGACTAGACGAAGGACATAACAACAAATATGTCGTTTTGATGGATCCTCTTGACGGATCATCCAACATTGAAGTAAATGTTTCTGTAGGAACAATTTTTTCTATCTATCGCCGCATTTCACCTGTAGGTTCTCCAGTTACAATGGAAGACTTTCTTCAACCCGGAGTAAATCAAGTAGCAGCAGGCTATATTTTGTATGGTACATCAACTATGATTGTATACACAACTGGCCGTGGTGTAAATGGGTTTACCCTTAATCCAGCAATTGGAAGTTTCTATTTATCGCATCCTAATATGAGATGCCCTAAAAATGCGAAAACATACTCTGTTAATGAAGGAAACTATGTCCATTTCCCTCAAGCGGTGAAAGACTATATCAAATACTGTCAGGAGGAAAAAGAAGATCGTCCTTATACAGCGAGATATATAGGTAGTCTTGTTTCAGATTGCCACCGTAACCTGATAACAGGAGGAATCTATTTTTATCCATCCACCCATAAATCGCCTAAGGGTAAACTCCGCCTACTATACGAGTGTAATCCAATGGCATTTATAACAGAACAGGCCGGAGGAAGTGCTACAGATGGCAGAAATCGAATTTTAGAAATACAACCGACAGAATTACATCAACGTACTCCGTTTTACTGTGGAAGTTCAAACATGGTAGAAAAGCTTAAAGACTTTGTTGCTCTAGCCGATGAAAGAGAGAAAAACAAATAAATAATTAATTCTTAAACAAAAGGACTCTAATAATTTCCTCTATTGTGATTATTAGAGTCTTTTTCATTTTACATATAAAGTTATCGACCAACATAGAAACTAAAAAATGGAAACCGCTTTAAAACAGGATTCTCTTCAAATACATTATACACTCAATGAAGAAGACTTTCTAAATCTGCAACTATACCATGCCTTTAAAAACGAAGATTTTAAGAAGCAGCGCATAAAAGATAAATATCGAATTATAGGCTTATCCTTATTATGTGGACTTATTCTATTTTTTGATGGATACTTCAGCATCTACTCCTATTACTTCCTTGGATCGGCAGTACTGTTTTTTATTGTTCATCCCTGGTGGTCAAAATGGTTTTACAAACGTCTATTAAAATCAAAAGTTATAAATGCCAACAAAGACTGCTTTCCACAAACTACAACGCTGATATTACAGGACAAACAAATTGATTTAATCAATAATAAAAACTCCCACACATTCGACATACACAACTTATTGAATATAGAAGAAATTCAGGAATATTTCTTTTTACAAATATCTAACTTTCCACCTATCATCATACCAAAGAGACAAATCCCGAACATAAATCTTATTCAAAAACAATTAAAACAGTACAATAAAAACTTTGACATATCCTTCATTACTGATCTTGAATATAGATGGAAGTAAATTCATTTAGCTAATTTTACGTTTTAAAGTACTTTTTTATCTTATAATTGCAAAGCTCAGATAGCATTTTTAGTATATTTGTACAGCATTAAAAAACAGCAATAATTTAACATTCATTATACAATCATAAATAAATAATATCATCATATGGACTTAATTAAACAAATTGTAGAAAGAGCTAAATCAAACAAACAACGTATTGTCTTACCCGAAGGAACCGAAGAAAGAACGATTAAAGCTGCTGACGAACTATTAGCCGATGGAGTAGCAGACATCATCTTAATAGGCAATACAAAGCAAATAAAAGACCTGGCTGCAAGCCTAAACCTGAAACACATAGACAAAGCAATCTTGTTGGATCCTCTAGCATATGATAAAAAAGAAATATATACTAATCTCCTCTTTGACCTAAGAAAAGCTAAAGGTATGACAATAGAGCAAGCCGCTAAACTGGCAGAAGACCCTTTATATATAGCTTGCCTGATGATCAAAAACGGAGATGCCGATGGAGAAATAGCCGGAGCACAAAATACGACCGGAGATGTCCTTCGCCCCGCACTTCAAATAATAAAAACAGCACCCGGAATAAGCGTTGTTTCAGGAGCTTTTCTAATGTTTACTACACAGAAAGAATATGGAAAAGATGGCCTGCTTGTTTTTGCAGATTGTGCAGTGACCCCTGATCCTACAGCCTCTCAGCTAGCTGAAATAGCTGTAGCAACAGGACATACAGCCCGTGCATTGGTGGGTGAAGAGCCTCAGGTAGCCATACTAAGCTTCTCTACAAAAGGTAGCGCTAAAAGCCCTATGGTAGATAAAGTTATAGAAGCAACACAATTAGCTCAGAAAATTGATCCTACAATGAATATAGACGGAGAACTACAAGCTGATGCTGCACTGGTTCCATCTGTTGGGAAACAAAAAGCTTCGGACAGCAAAGTTGCCGGAAAAGCAAATGTACTGGTATTCCCTTCACTCGAAGTAGGAAATATTGCCTACAAATTAGTACAACGTTTAGGTGGAGCAGAAGCTGTAGGCCCTATATTGCAAGGAATGGCCGCACCTGTAAACGACCTATCAAGAGGTTGCTCTGTTAGCGATATTTACAATATGGTTGCAATCGCCGCAAATCAGGCAATCGCTGCAAAAAACAAATAATAATCAACAATATATATATGGCAGAAATAATAGAGCCTATTGAAGAATACGGGCTAAGCAGTAAACACAAAAAAAGATCGCTTTTTTCCAAAATCGGAGTTGTAGGTTGCGGTCGCGATGGTAGACATATAGTGAGTCTGACTGCACTTTCGGGCATGGAAGTTGTTTTCATTGAGGTTTCGGAAGAAAGAATTCAAGAAGCCCTCCAAGATATCGGTCACGGACTAGACACAAAAATAGAGAACTGGGGTTTAACCCAGAGTGAAAAACGTGCTACGATGGGGCGTATAAAAGGATCGTTAGACTATCGTGATTTAGTTGGGTGTGATTTCGTTATAGAGTGTATCCGCTACGAGGCGAATGGGGAACGTAGTACAGAATTACGAAAAGAAGTTTTCCGTAACCTAGAACGCGTTCTGCCTCCGGAAGCCATCATTGCGACAAATGCAACAACAGTCATTATTAGCGAACTGGCAGCAGAATTAACGCATAAAGAACGCTGTATTAGTTTACATTTTCCTATTTCGCATACAGATGCGCGACTTTTGGAAGTCGTAAGAGGTACGTTTACATCTCAAGAAGCTGTTGACAAGATCTATCTGTTTGCTCATATGATAAAACATGAGCCGATCTCTGTTCACGAAAGCAGTGGTCTCGTTAGTTTCCGACTAATGATTACAATGCTTAATGAAGCTTGCGAGATATGGATGGAAAATGTAGCCTCGATAGAAGATATAGATAAAGAATTTACTATAATCTACGGTCAACGCTATGGTATTTTTCATTTAGCCGATATTATAGGTATTGAGAAATTAGTTATGTTAATGGAAGATATGTTCCATGAATACGGTGATAAAAAATATAAAGCCGCTCCTATTCTTTGGCGTCTTTATCGTTCTAAGCAACTTGGATTATCCTCAGGTAGAGGCTTCTACATATACGATGAAACAGGAAAACAACTAGGTCCGAATAACTTAATTTAATAACATGAAAATATTGGTATTGAACTGTGGTAGTTCATCTATAAAATATAAGCTTTTCGATATGGAAAGCAATGAGGTATTAGCTCAAGGTGGTATAGAGAAGATCGGACTTAAAGGTTCTTTCCTCAAAGCACCTCTTCCCAACGGAGATAAGCTTATACTGGAAGGCGAGATACTAGAACATCAGGCAGGTATAGAATATATACTGGGAGTTCTCACTAGTGAAAAGTACGGATGTATAAAATCTTTAAATGAGATTGATGCTGTAGGTCATCGTGTTGTACATGGTGGAGAACAGTTTAACAGCAGTGTATATATTACCGACGAAGTAATAAAAAAAATGGAGGAATGTATCGAATTAGCTCCTTTACACAACCCACCTAACTTAGCAGGTATTTATGCTGTTAAAGAATTGATGGGTAATGTACCGCAAGTGGGAGTATTTGATACCGCATATCATCAGACAATGCCTCCTAAGGCATATATGTATGGATTACCATATTCATTATATGAAAAATATGCTATCCGTAGATATGGCTTTCATGGAACTAGCCACAGATATGTATCACACAAGGGTTGTGAGTTATTAGGTCTTCCATATGAAAAGCAACGTATCATTACGGCTCATATTGGCAATGGAGGTTCATTAGCTGCCATCAAAAACGGACAATCAATAGATACATCTATGGGCATGACCCCTGTAGAAGGACTTTTGATGGGAACTCGCTCTGGAGATGTGGATGCCGGCATCATCTCATTCGTAATGGAAAAAGAAAATATCGGAACCCAAGCTATTACGACTCTGGTAAATAAACACAGCGGTCTATTAGGCATTTCGGGAGTATCGTCTGACATGCGTGAAATACGTGCTGCAATGGATACTGGAAATGAAAGAGCCCAGTTAGCATTTGACATCTTCACATATCGCATAAAGAAGTATGTAGGATCTTATGCTGCAGCATTAGGAGGTTTAGACATACTTATGTTTACCGGAGGTATTGGAGAAAATCACTCTATTACACGAGAGGTAGTCTGCAAAGACATGGAATATATGGGGATCAAACTAGATTATGACAAAAATAATGAGATACACGGTGAAGAAGCAGTAATTAGTGCTCCTGATTCGAAAGTAATTGTCATGGTTGTTCCTACCGATGAAGAATTTATGATAGCATCAGACACAATGGAAATTGCCAAGAAATAGGCATAAACAACTATAGAATAACATATTATATAAAAACGATCTAAATTATAGATCGTTTTTATTTGTTTGTAATCTAAAAGATAATTTAACATTCAGATTAACAATTTGAACACCTCAGTTAAACAATTTTAAATGCGTAAAAATAACCCATGAGTTATTTGCATATAATATTAGCACCTCATATCTTTGTAATGTGTTTTTCATAGTATTAGATTTAAGGTTAACAATGAAGATTGGTTGTCGTGATGACAACCTTTTCTTTTTTATATAGAATTCTATCCTAAATAAGATTTCTTCCCACAGATACTTTCATACAGACACATACCTATTATCTTTTTGGCTAAACTGGGATAGCTGACTTAAATAAGAAAAAGATATTTAACAAACCGAACAAAGAAGAATAGAAGCTTGGATATCTTATATCAAGATCATTCAATTAATTTATTATTTTTGTGACAACTAAACAATAAACGATATTTCTATGCATAATATCCTACACTTCTATAACACAAACAAAAAGGGTCTCTTATTTAGTGTTCTACTATCACTGTTATATGTATTACCTATTATACTCGCTAATATATACTATATAGACGATATGGGACGTATTATGCATGGCTATTCATGGACAACGGCAGACGGAAGGATCATCACATCTTTTATCATGAGACTCCTGTCCCTGAGCCCATATATAGTGATTAATCTATATCCTTATTACACAATCGTTAGTGCGATTATTCTAGGCATCACTGGATATTTGTTATGCTATCTGTTAGGCCTCGAAAAAACAAAAAGCATTAAATTGACTTCACTTTTCCTGATTATAAATCCTTTTTATTTATCAAATTTAGTATTCAAATATGACTGCCTACCGATGTCATTATCCATATGCATACTTGTTATACCTTTCTTTTTCGTCAACAGATCCTCTTCATTATTTATATTAATAACATTAGTATGCTCTTACATTTGCTTTTACCTATACCAACCCAGTGTTACCGGATTATTTGTTATTGGATCTTTTTATATGTTTCAATATTGTAAACAAGGTAAGCTCAAACAAGTAATATTATTTTCCTCCAAACTTATATCGGCAACTATTGGCAGCTTCATTTTATGGAAAATTTCTATCTATCTGCTGGGCATTGACTTATGGGGACGAGGACAACTAAGTTTTATCAACCCTGAATTCTTTCTTATTATAAAGAATCAATGGCTTAAATTAATGGATTTGATAAAATCGTTAAGCATAAGCTATCTAATAGCCACATCTCTTTTTCTAATCTTATTCATCTTTGCTTTTATTCGTTTCTTAAAAAAGCTAGATATAAAAAAAGCTATTGTTGCAATTGTCATCCTATTTTTTTTAATAGTATCTACTTTTGCTATAAATTTTGTAACAGAAAACTCTCCTCTTCCACGAACACAAACAGCCTATGGCTTTATTTTTTTTATTTTTGCTTCTTTCTTTGTCGAGCTTCCTAAGAAATTTACTAAACTTTATTCCTTAAGTTTTATTTTTGTTATCTTTTATTCTTTCTTATTATCATCTCTATTCGGACAGACATTGAAAAATCAAGAAGAATACAATCAATTTATCATATCACAGGTTTCACCACACCTCTTAAAGAAAGACAACCCTCAACTACATATAATAGGAAACATTGGAATTGCTCCCAGAAATAAAATGATGATGCAGTTTTATCCAATATTAAAGAAGTTTACTCCCATTTATAACAATATAGATTTCGTGGCCTTGCATGATTTTGATAAGTTTGACTTAATTTCCAAAGAATTTGGTAAAACATTCAACAACAGAGATCTGGTTATTAAAAACTTATATAATTATCCTATTATCGATAGTAATAAATTTTATATTCTAAGAACAAAGGAAAATATTTTCATTGTTGATTTTGATAAGAATTACAAATGATTATATAAAGCTTTTTTTTATATATAATCAGAAAAATAATCTTCTACATTCCCCTTTTTATTTTCCTTTACAGATAAAGAAAATCATTCTTTATTTCTTATTTTTGCATAACCCTATTATCAATTAGCTAATGGATTTTAGAACTAAAATAGAAATACCTAAATCTGATTTAATTATATCCCATAAAAGCCGTATCATGATGCTTGGCTCATGCTTTGCTGAGAATATAGGAGAGCTTTTGATCAAGAATAAATTCGATTTAAATCTAAACCCTTTTGGTATCCTATACAATCCTAAATCTATTAGTCAGGCTCTAGCGTTCCTTTGTGAGAACAAGAAATTTTCTGATGAAGATATTTTTGAATATAAAGGATCCTATCACAGTTTTTGGCATCATGGGGCTTTTTCTAATACAGATAAGAATAAATGTCTTACAAATATAAATAACAGCATACAGAAAGCAGCGGAAGATTTAAGGCAAGCTGATATATTATTCGTAACATTCGGAACTGCTTTTGTCTTTCTTAATAAAGATAACAACACTGTTGTGGGTAATTGTCATAAATTACCGGCATCATTTTTCGATAGACAACGATTGGATGTTAATAGCATCATAAAAGATTGGGAGATATTGATAAACACCCTTCAGTCTATAAATCCTAAGTTACAGATTATACTTACAGTTAGTCCGATTAGACATATGAAAGATGGTGCGCACGAGAATCAATTAAGTAAGTCAACTTTGTTATTAGCCATCGACAACCTTAAGAAGTCGCATAACCAAGTAGATTACTTCCCATCTTATGAAATTGTTCTTGACGAACTACGCGATTACCGTTTCTATAATGAAGACATGATACACCCAAACTCTACAGCAATCAATTATATATGGAAAAGATTCTCTGAAACGTATATTAAAGAAGACACATATCCTATTATCGAAGAATGGAACAAAATATACCTAGCACTTAACCATCGTCCTATCAATATTGAAAGTGATGAATATAAGCTTTTTTTAAGGCAAACTTTGTTAAAGTTAAAAGCCTTCAACCATAAATATCCATACATTTGTTGTAATAGAGAAATCTCTGACTTAGAGACACGGCTATCATAAAAGAAAAGTAAAAATGAAATATCCCATACAAAAAATAGCTAAAATTTTGGATGCTATACCATCCGAAATGAATGATGCTGTCATAAGCATTTTGCTTACCGACAGTCGTCAGGTGTTTTATCCTGCCGAAACATTATTCTTTGCATTATCTACAAAAAATAATGATGGGCATAATTATATAAATGAATTATATGAATTGGGTGTTCGAAATTTTGTCGTATCCGAGCTTTTCCCTGAATGGAGCGAATTTATCGGCACTAATTTCTTAGTGGTCCCCAATACACTTAATGCTTTACAACGAATAGCGGCATACCATAGGAGTCAATTCAATATACCGGTTATAGGTATTACAGGCAGTAATGGCAAGACTGTAGTAAAAGAATGGCTTTATCAGATACTTCATCAAGATTTCAACATTACCCATTCACCTCGCAGCTACAATTCTCAGATAGGCGTACCGCTATCAGTATGGCAAATGAGCGATCACACCCAACTTGGAATTTTTGAGGCAGGAATTTCCCAACCTGAAGAAATGTCTAAGCTTGAGGCTATTATACATCCCACAATAGGAATACTTACAAATATTGGACAAGCGCATCAAGAAGGATTCAAATCAATGAAACAAAAGTGCCTTGAAAAATTAGAATTATTCATTCACTGTGATGTCATTATTTGTGAAGAAGAAAACCAACTTATAGACGAATGTATGGAGATAGCCTGTCTATCACATAAACGTCTCACATGGTCGCGTAAAGGTTCTAGTGAAAGCCCTTTATTCATAATGAAAATAGAAAAGGAAGAGAAAACTACTACCATTCATTATGCCCTTTTGGGACTTGTTTCTAAGTTAACTATTCCGTTTACTGACAATGCTTCCATAGAAGACGCTATACATGTATTGGCTACAGCGATATATCTTCATGTTCCCCTCGATGAAATTAATAAACGTATGGCTACACTCGAACCTGTAGCTATGCGATTAGACGTAAGGCCGGGAAAGAATAATACAACCCTGATAAACGACTCTTACAACTCTGATATAAACTCTTTAAATATTGCCTTAGACTTCTTAGCTCAAAGAGCAACAAACAGTGAACAAAAGAAGGTACTTATTATATCAGACATTCCGCAATCGGGACTTGTACCAAAAGATCTTTATTATCTGGCTTCAAATCTGGTTTTAAATAAAAATATAGATCTGCTTATTGGTATTGGGAAAGAAATATCGGCCCACAAAGAAATGTTTAAAGAAACTGAAAGCCTTTTTTTTAATACAACTGACGATTTTATCCACTCTAATGTGTGGCACGACTTTCAAGATATGTTTATTTTATTGAAAGGAGCCAGAAGTTTTTCTTTCGAAAGTATTAATAAGCTGTTGGAAGTAAAAACTCATGAGACAGTATTGGATGTAGATTTGGATGCTATCGTTCACAACTTTAAATTCTATCGTTCAAAACTAGATCCTAAAACAAAGATGATTTGTATGGTAAAAGCCGATGGTTATGGAACTGGTTCTTCCGAAATAGCTAAAACCTTACAGTATCACAAATGTGACTATCTGGCCGTAGCTGTAGCTGAAGAAGGTGTAATACTCAGAAAACAAGGCATTAAAGTTCCTATTATAGTTCTTAATTCCGAGGTTGGAGGTTTTGAGGAGCTTGCAACATACTCTTTAGAACCTGAAGTTTATAATTTCAGAATACTTGATGCATTTATAAAAGAAGCTAAATTACAGGGTATTACAAATTACCCTATTCACATAAAAATAGATACAGGAATGCACCGGCTTGGGTTCACCAGTGAAGATATTCCAGAGTTAATGAACCGTGTCAAAATGCAAACCGGAGTACGTATACAATCTGTGTTCTCGCATCTGGCAGCCAGTGAAAGTTGGAATTTCGATAGTTTTACTTCTGAACAAATAAAAACATTCAAGAAGATAGCAAATGAAATTTCAAACAATTGTCACTATCCTATATTGAAACACATACTGAATTCGGCTGGTATAGAACGATTTCCTGAAGAACAAATGGATATGGTAAGACTAGGTATTAGTCTTTATGGAGTAAGTGCCAGTGGACTTGATGGGCTTCGTAATGTTTGTACCCTTAAAACGACTATTCTACAAATTAAGCGTATCAAAGCCGGGGAAACAGTGGGATATGGACGTAAAGGATTCTTTGATCATGATGCTGTCATAGCCACGATTCGTATCGGTTACGCTGATGGCATAAGCCGCCAGTTCGGCAATGGGGCTGGTAGTGTAATAGTAAACGGGCAAAAGGCTCCTATAGTTGGAAATATTTGTATGGATCTAACCATGATAGATGTAACTAATATAGATGTAAAGGAAGGAGACATTGTTACCATTTTTGGAAAAGACCCATCAGTTATTGATTTAGCGAATAAAATAAATACAATACCCTATGAAATACTGACCTCAATATCGAATCGTGTTAAACATGTATACTATAAAGAGTAATTTTATCACAATAAAGATTAAATATATTTTTTTAACATAAATAAAAGGTTTATCTTGAGATGAACCTTTTTTTATTATATGATGTTAATAGAATAGCTTATTTATAAATATTCTTTTCATATTCTTAAAAAAGTATTATACTTTTGTGATATATAGTTGCCTAAACAACCAATATTGAAATATTTATTTAATTGAAGATATGATAAAAAAAAGTTGCGGAATAATACTCTCTCTCTTCTTTACTCTTCAGGCTAATAACATTGCGGCTCAACAACTACTCAGCTTGGAACAATGTCGCCAACTGGCAATAGAAAACAATAAAGCATTGAAAATAGCATCGGAACAAGAGAAGATCGCGTATTATAATAAAAAAGAAGCACTATCGAAATTTTTTCCTGAGCTCCAATTCATAGGGGGTTATCTACACAATCAGAAAAATCTGCATTTGATTTCCTCTTCTGCAATTCCGTCTGCAATTCCGCTACCAGTCCCTATTGAAGGGATAACATCACTACCTATTCCACCAAATATCAAGGATGGTATATATAAAATAGGAGAAGTGGATATTAAGAATGTTTGGGCAGGAGGTTTTAATCTGACTCAACCGATCTTTACCGGTGGCAAAATTGTTGCTTATAACGACCTACGGTCATATGCGCAAGAACTGGCAAAGAATATGAAAGAAAGCCAAATGACGGATGTCATCATAGAAGTAGACAATGCATATTGGCAAGTAATATCTGTTGCTAACAAAAAGAAGCTGGCAGAATCGTACGTTCAATTAATGCAGAAAATGGATTCTGACATCTCGATAATGGAGCAAGAAGGTGTAGCCACTAAAGCTGACAGACTTTCTGTGAATGTCAAATTAAATGAAGCAGAAATGACGTTGACCAAAGCGGAAAATGGATTAAGTCTTGCAAAAATGTTCCTGTCTCAAATATGTGGGCTTGAAATAAGCGATGCTATTACTTTGCAAGACGAAAATTTAGATAATCTGACTATCAGTAGTGAAGCCGGTGCCCTACCAGACATAAACGAAGCTCTAGCTAATAGAACAGAAGTAAAAAGCCTCGAATTAGCCACTAAAATATATGGGAAACAAGAAAAAATAGCATTAGCTGACTTTATGCCTAATCTAGCATTTACTGCAAATTATTTGTGGACAAACCCGAATATGTTTGATGGTTATGAAAAGAAATTCGGAGGTATGTGGAATGTTGGTCTTGTACTTAAAATACCACTAAACTTCTACTCTAGTTCTGCAAAATTGAATGCAGCAAAAGCAGAAACCCGTATCAAACAATTCGAACTGGATGAAGCCAAAGAGAAAATTACATTACAAATTAATCAATCGGTATATAAGCTAAACGAAGCAAATAAAAAACTAATTTCAGCTCAAAAGAATACTGAAAAGGCCGATGAAAATTTACGTTATGCTAATGTAGGTTTCGAAGAAGGAGTAATTGCGGCCTCAGATGTAATGGCTGCACATACTGCATGGCTATCAGCCCACTCAGATAAAATAGAGGCTCAAATAGATATCATTCTTTGCAAAATATACCTAAACAAAGCATTAGGACGTAAACCATAGTAAATAACAAACACAGCATAGAAAAATGGACACTGAAAACAAAAAAACAGGCTCAAAACTTATACCTATCTTAGTTTTTGCGGCAGTAATCATAATAGTAGGCCTTTATGGTTTCTTTTTCCTGAATCAGGAAGATAATATAATACAAGGAGAAGCAGATGTTACTGAGGTTCGAATTTCAAGTAAGGTTCCCGGTCGTATCTATAAATATACGGTTGACGAAGGAAGCTTTGTAAAGAAAGGAGATACCCTTGCCATTCTAAGCATTCCTGATATAGATGCAAAACTAGCTCAGGCGAGTGCTGCCCAACAAGGTGCTGCAGCCCAGAATCAGAAAGCAATAAAAGGAGCTCGTGTAGAACAAATACAAGGTGCTTTTGAAATGTGGCAGAAAGCAAAAGTAGGTGTAGACATAGCTCAAAAATCATTTACACGTGTTCAGAACCTTTACGACAAGGGTGTAGTTACAGCTCAGAAGCGAGATGAAATAGAAGCTCAAATGAATGCGGCAATAGCAACCGAAAAAGCAGCCAAATCGCAATACGACATGGCTGTAAATGGAGCCGAAAGAGAAGATAAAGAAGCAGCACTTGCATTACTCGACAGAGCGAAAGGGGCTGTAGCTGAGGTAGAGTCTTATATTGCAGAAAGTTATCTGATTTCACCAACCGATGGAAAAGTAACCGAGAAATTTCCAAATGAAGGAGAATTGGTCGGTACTGGCGCTCCGATTATGAATGTTGCAAAATTAGACGATAAATGGGGCTCCTTCAATATACGTGAAGATCGTTTAAAAAACTACAAAGATATTGGGACTAAGATCAAGGCATATGTTCCAGCTCTTGATAAAGAGGTTGAAATGACAGTCTACTACGTAAAAGACCTTGGCTCTTATGCTGCATGGAAAGCAACTAAAACGACAGGTCAATATGACCGGAAAACATTTGAAGTAAAAGCCCGCTTCAACGACAAATCGATAGATGTACTCCCGGGAATGTCTTTGATAATAAAAGAATAAAATGAATAAAGAAAGTGGTATATTGACGATATGCAAAAGGGAATGGTTACGAATTTCATCTTCTAAGATTTGTATCTGGGGAATTTTCGTAGCACCTTTATTATCCATGATCTTTCTACTATGGATGATGGATAGCGGGCTTCCTTCACGCATACCTATTGCCGTTGTCGATATGGACAACACCACTACTACCCGAACTCTGGTACGCCAACTTGATGCTTTTGAGAAAACAGACATTGCATACAAAAGCTTGTCGTTCAGAGAAGCCAGACATCAAATGGAAAGAATGGAGATATATGCTATCCTCACTATCCCTAAAGACTTCACAAAGGATGCTATATCCGGCAATCGCCCCAAACTGGTCTATTATACAAATAATGCATTCCTTATCTCCGGTTCACTTTTGTTTCAGGATCTGAAAACAATATCAACACTTGCGTCTGCCTCTGTTGGGCTACAGACCGCTGAAGCTAAAGGTTTTACAGAAAATCAGATAATGCCTATTTTACAACCGATAACAATAGACGCACATCCATTGGGTAACCCTTGGCTAAACTACTCGGTTTACCTTAATAATATCTTGATGCCCGGCATATTACAACTTATAATCCTAATGTTCACAGTATCTTGTTTCGGATCGGAAATAAAATCCGGATCTGGACGTAGACTGCTGGAAATGGGGGACAACTCTATCCTTAAAGTTATTGTAGGAAAGCTATTGCCATACACTATTATTTATACTGGAATAGCACTTCTGTTTATGTCAATATTCTACTATATAAATAAGTTCCCTCTACACAATGGCTTTTGGCCTATGTTTCTCAACTACTTTTGTTTGATACTTGCGGCACAGGCGGTGGGACTTATTCTTTTAGGAATATTTAGAAATTACCGTTTGGCTTTAAGCATTGCTAGCCTTATTGGTATGGTATCATTTTCAATTGCCGGCTTCTCATTCTCTACGCTGGCTATGGACGGGAGTTTGAATGCTTTAAGTAACCTGTTTCCTCTACGCCATTTCTTTCTTATATATGTAGATCAAGCCCTAAATGGTATCTCAATAGGATACTCTATGTATCAATATGCTGCTTTATTAGCTTTTGTATTGTTATCCATAATTTTCTTCAACACTGTCAAAAAAATGTTGGCAAGTAATATATATGAAGAATAACGGATAAAAAAAGAATCAGAATAATATGAAGAAATTACTACTGGATATATATTATGTTTGGATCAACGAACTAAAAGTTGTCTTCAAAGATGAAGCTGTAATACTCTTATTTTTTATAGTTCCCCTAGCCTATCCGGTCTTGTATAGCTTCATATACAACAACGAAACAGTACATGAGGTAAAAGCCATTGTGGTGGATGAGTCTAATACTACCTTATCTCGTGAATTTAAGCGTAAAGTAGATGCGACTGCCGACATAAAAGTAATCGGTTACGCCACCAATATGGAAGAAGCCAAAGAAGCTATGCGTCGAAAAGAAGCCTATGGCATTATATATATCCCCCGAGATTTTAGCAAAAACATCAACACACAACAACAGACGCAGGTCAGTGTATTTTCAGACATGAGTAGTTTATTATTCTACAAAGCAATACTATTAAGCGCCACTGAAGTATCTCTCAACATGGGAGCAGACATTCGTGTAGCAGAAATTGGAGGCGGTAGTCAGGAACAAGATGCGGCAACACGACAAACAGTAGATAGTGAATGGATACCACTATATAATCCCCAAAATGGATTTGCTAGTTTCCTTGTCCCTGCTATTTTGGTACTGATAATACAACAGACTCTAATACTGGGAATCTCCACTATTGTAGGTACTCACAATGATAAGAAACGCTTCTCTGTTGCATCACATACAGCTGAAGGCAAGAATGTCCATCCGCTAAAGCTAACCATAGGCAAGGCCTTTTGCTATGCTTCATTATATATGCTAATTTCGGTCTGGGTATTGAGAGTTATTCCCTATTTATTTAAATTTCCGCAAATAGGTGATCCTTTAGTAATTGCGGCTTTTTTAATGCCATTCTTATTAGCAGCTACTTTCTTTGCTATGACATTATCTTACTTTTGCTCGCAACGCGAATTTGGAATGATGATGTTTGTATTTACCAGTGTCTTATTTATCTTTATATCTGGAATTTCATGGCCATGGACAGCCATCCCGGATCCAATAAAAACTATCGCTTATATTATCCCATCTACTCCGGGCATACATGGATTTATCAAAATAAATACTATGGGAGCAACATTAACCGATGTTTGGTTTGAATACATTACACTATGGATACAAGCCGGAGTCTACTGCATTACAGCAGTATTTATGTATAAATGGTGGATACAGAACTATGACCCTGAATATAAAGGAATGCTAAGGATGTAACTATTTGTTCTTTGAAAAGAATGACACGATCTTTTCATAAATACGAACTATACGTAAAGTCGATTCAGGGATTTCAAAATCTTCTTTTTTTGAAAAGCCTCCTTCTATAAGAAGTTTAATCGCTTCTTCAACATCTTCGTTCTTTACCTGAAGTTTTACACCTCCAATAGCATATGGATGAACTTGGTTCGTCAACTCATCTTTTAGAATACAGAAAATTCCATTATCTTCTAAGTAGGTCTTTGCAATAGATATATCATTATATATATCCGACGATTTTACTGTAACAAGGTTAATCATACATTTTCGCTATTTATGTTTTTATAAAGATACACATATCCAACATCTTAAACAAGGCAGACTAAATATTAGGATATGAAAAGATTCTTTTTATTAAACAGGGCATTTTTATGACGAACAATATCCGTTCAAAATTGTTAATAACAATAAGGCTTGTCGTTTAAATTACACTAACGACCTTAATGATCATACTAATTTCTTAACATACTACATCATGGAAAAAAACAAAAAAATCTTGACAACCAACCAGGGGAATCCTGTTGACAATGACCAGGCATCTATCACAACTCAAAATCCTACAATGACATTATTATCAGATGTACATACTGTAGAAAAACTTGCTCATTTCGACAGAGAACGTATTCCTGAAAGAGTTGTTCACGCAAAAGGCTCCGGAGCATTTGGTTATTTTGAAGTTACTCACGATGTGACAAAATACACTTGTGCAGACTTCCTATCACAAGTTGGAAAAAGAACCGATATGCTGGCTCGCTTCTCAACAGTAGGAGGTGAAAAAGGGTCTGCTGACACAGCTCGTGACCCACGTGGATTTGCATTAAAGTTGTATACAGACCAGGGAAACTATGATATGGTAGGAAACAATACACCAACCTTCTTTATTCGGGATGGTATTAAGTTTCCTGATTTTATCCATACTCAAAAAAGGAATCCTCTTTCTAATCTAAAAGATGCAGACGCTTTCTGGGACTTTCTTTCATTAACACCGGAAAGTATTCATCAAGTAACAATTCTTTTCTCTGATAGAGGTACACCTGATGGATATCGCCATATGCATGGATTCTCAAGCCACACATATATGTGGTATAACGCAAAAGGAGAACATTTCTGGATAAAATGGCATTTTAAAACAAATCAGGGAATAAAGAACCTGACAGACAAAGAAGCTACTGAACTGGCAGGTACAGACCCAGACTATGCAACTCGTGATCTATACAACAGTATCGAAAAAGGAGATTTTCCATCATGGACTGCCTATGTACAAATAATGAAACCGGAAGAGGCTGACAATTATAAATTCGATGCATTCGACATTACTAAAGTTTGGTACCAAGGAGATTATCCTCTTATCCCGGTTGGAAAGTTTGTATTAAATAGAAATCCGCAGAATTATTTCAATGAAATTGAACAAGCGGCGTTTTCTCCTAGCAATTTTGTTCCGGGTATCGCTTCATCTCCCGACAAGATGCTTCAGATTCGTCTATTCAGCTACCCTGACACTCATCGTCACCGTCTAGGAGCAAATTTCGATCAGTTACCTGTAAATGCGCCGAAATGCCCAATGCATAACTACCAACGTGACGGATATATGAATATTGGCAATCAGGCTGCACCAAACTATTATCCAAACTCATTTAACGGTGCTACACCTGATGCGAAATTTACGCCACCTTCTATTAATGTACAAGGAATAGCGGCTCGCCATGAATATCCTCTGGGTGATATAGATTATGTACAAGCTGGAGAACTATATTCTCGCGTAATGTCTGACTATGACAGAAACAATTTGATAAGCAATATAGTAGGGCATATAAAGAACGCACAACAACGCATCCAATACCGTCAAACAGCAATATTCTACAAAGCCCATCCTGAATATGGAACTCGTGTTGCTGAAGGGCTAGGCCTTGATGTATCAAGAGTTAAAGAATTAGCAAATATGAGTCAGGAGGAGAGAGTTAAGGCTACGGCCAATTAGTTCTGATTTAACACATTTGATTTATTACAATAAAAAAGAGACTGGCCTTTTACGGACTGTCAGTCTCTTTCAAGTTTGATACATCACTGTATTAAAAGTGTGCTCGTATGAATTGGGTACGACTTAAAGGAGCGTACCCTGTCTCCTCTCTTTTCAACTTTATCAACCAAACATTTAATCTTCTGACCAACCTGTATAGCGGTATCCTTCAACAGTATAAGTCTTTCCCGGAAAACGAGAATTTGTAAAAGTAAAGGATATTGCATCCGCTACAGTACCTGATGGTGCAGTAGCTCCTTGTAGGGTAACTTTACCATCTGTCAAAGTAAATGTGTTTGTTGATGTAGCTACATTACCAGCTAGATTCTCTATATTAGTCCCAGAAAATGTAAGCGTTTTCAGATCGCAATTAATCTTCCCATTGATTGAATAAGCATTCGCTCCACTAAGAGAGTAAGCTCCTATCCGAAGCCAACACTGAGTTGTAGACTCATTTGTAGTATTGGATATCTCACAATAGTTTTTATATACCTGCGCACCTGTTTCATCTTTCACTACTACCCTGTATTTACCTCCCAGAGGGTGGATAGAGGAATATTCAATTTCATAATCTCCATATGTCTCGCAAGAGATGAATCCCACCAACAATAACAATAGGAAAGGAATATATCTTATTTGTTTCATTTTTTCTTTTTTTAAATACTTAATACTAAAATTGAAATCGATTTGTTTCATATTACTTACCATTAGGAACCTGCCACCACAATGGCTCTTGAGTTGGTTTAGTTGCCGGAGCATTTGGATTATATAAAGCTGAAACATTAGGCACAGGTAATCGACGTGGTATCTCTCTTGGTTGGAGTACTGTTGTACCCGGACGTACTAGAGTCCCTAATTCATATCCTTCAAGAAGCCCAGGGGTAACATTACTCTCACGAACCTTCTCTGCATCGCTAATAGCAGGAATACCTGTACGATTTCGGTCCATCCACGAATCCCATGAATTTGCTTTCGCTCCAGCCGCCCATTTTTGAGTTAAAATACTTTTCATCATTGCATCTAAAGAAGAACTATCAAATGCATAAGGACCTCCAGCTTTTATAAAGTCTGTTGCATCGTATCCCCAACGAGCAAATGCTTTACGGACACCATTATCATAAGCCGTTTTAGCTTCACTTACCTTACCTAGTCTTGCCTGAGCTTCTGCTATCTGGAAATAAGACTCAGCCGCATTCATCAAGAAAACGCTATCAGAGAAGGCTTGTTTATATCTAGATGAATTTACGATAGGTACTGCATCTGCTGCACCCTCAGTTGTAGAAGGCTTGGTTCCACAAGGTAAACCACCGTACATTTCTCTGTAGGTAAGTTCTTCCCCTTCGGCAAGAGCTTCTTTTGCTGTTGCTGTCAACTCGTAAATTTTTTCAATACGAGGATCATTTGTAGCTAACAAAAATTCTAAGAATGTATGACAAGCTCTTATATTCTCTTTAGTATTCAACTGACGGATATTGTATTCATATAAAGGATTTCCTTTATTAGTCGCATCTTCGAACTTCACAAAGACACAGTCGCCATTAAATAATCCACCTGCATTAATGAGAGCTTCTATCTTAGCTTTGTTAGCCTCAAAATCACGCATGTAGATTTTCAACTTTAAACTTTTAGCAAAAGCTACCCAGTTATCAATATCTCCTCCAAAAAAGAAATCTTTAGGGCCGATTAGGGGATTACCTGGCCCTTTAGCTTGAGCAGCTTTAGCAATAGCCTCATCCAAAAGTGCGATGATACCCGGATATACAACAGTTTTACTGTCATCGTATTTTGGTGCCGGATAGTTACTTATATCTAAAGCTTCGGTAAATGGTATATCTCCGTATAAATCGGTAAGCAAATGAAAATTATAGGCTGTCAAGACTTTGCCTATCAACCAATAGTTCCATGCACCTTCCTTTTCGGCCAAAGGAATCATAATTTTCAAATCCTTTAGCGTATTAGCATAAGCATTAGTCCAAAAAGCATTATATGAATCTTGGTTCAAGCTATAGTTTACAGTCGTATTATATTGGTTTGTAGAATTACCCTGAGTAACATACTGGCACCATAGATCACCTATCAACTGACCATTTAACCCCCATTGTGCAACGGTACTTGCACCCGCAGCAGGCAACAAGCTCTCAAGATTAGCGTCTGTCGGATAATTCGGGTTCTCATTCACATCTAAATATTCATCGCATGATGTAAATGGGATGCTTGTCAAAAGCACAGACAAGACTATATATATTAATGTTTTCTTTTTCATCTTTTTTCTATTTAAAATTCAACCTTTATAGCACCACCAAAAGTACGGTACGAAGCTGCACTGGATATTTCACCGAACTCAGAATCAATATCGTTACCCATGTTTGCTACTTCTGGATCTACATAATTGTTTTTCTTAGGTGTAAACAAGAATAGATTACGACCGATAAAACTTAACACAACTTTGCTAAGAGGTGTGGAGCTTAAAAACTTCTTAGGCACATCGTAAGAAAGTGTGATTTCCCTGATCTTAAAGAAATCTTTTGGTATAACCATTTCATCTCTTACTAGTGGGCTATAAGAATAGTTGCCATAGTAGTTAAATTGATTTGACATAAGTGGAATATTATTTTCTACATATTCCCCATTTACTATTTTCACCGAATTAGGATAGATGAAAGAGTTACGTTCATTGAATACTGTTTGAGTCGAGTTACCATTAAAGTGGGTTATATATGATGTATTAGATGCCATCCATCCACCTTTATGCCAATCTCCTACTACAGTCAGTCTGAAATCTTTAAACTTCACTGATGTATTCAATCCAAGAATGAAATCCGGTTGGGAAGAACCGATAATTTTTTTATCGGTTGCCGATTGTGTAAGGAAACCATTATTGTTAACTATTGCATAGCCATAATAAGGACTGTTTTTATCTTTCACTCGGTCAATATCGGGCACTTGGAAAGTTCCAATTTTTTCTCCTACTCTCATTCTATATTCGATACCGCGCCATGAAAGAATATTGTATTCACTCAATCCATCCCAAAGCTCGCGAACCTTACCTGTATTCTTAGTAAATGTAGCATTCACATCCCATTCCCAGTCATTTGTACGTACAGGTGTTACACCCGCTGCAATTTCCACCCCTTTGTTTTCTAAAAGTCCAACATTACGAGTTTCAGAAGTATATCCGGTTTCTGGAGCTAATGTGGCAGAAATAATTTGATTCTTACTTTGCTTATTATAGTATGCGAAATCTAAACGAACCCGGTTGTCAAAGAAACTACCTTGTACACCAAATTCGTATTCAGTCGTAATCTCGGGTTTCAATGTCTGGCTAGGAAGCCTATTATATTCGGATAATCCCAACACTCCATTTATAGGTAACCATGTGTAATAATATGTTGAATTAGATCCGGACGGCGGTTGAAACCATGAAGATGTTCTATAAACTCCGGCATCATTACCTGTTTGTCCTACAGCAGTACGTACTTTTAGAAAATCTACCTTATAATCTTTTAGCGATGGTAAAAGTTCTGTAAGGATAAGCGATAGATTCGCTCCTCCATAGAAATAACTATTTTTCCCTTTAGGAAGAGTAGACGAATGATCGTTACGTCCCGATAAGTTTAAGTATATAAAATTCTTGTAGCCAACTTCTGCTTGAGCGAATATACCTATCAATCGTCTATCTTCATTATACTGATCTGCATAAGCTGCCGAACCTGTATTCTGAAGATTATACCATCCGGGTACACCCAAGCCATTTACATAACCTCCGGTATATTCATATGTACGTTTATTAAGATTCCATCCGGCAGTACCACCTAACGAGAAATCTGCTATTCTATAGTCAGCCGAAAGGAAAGCTGTTGCATCTAGCTGATCTCTGTTGTATCTGTAATTTGAATAATATCCGTTTTGAGGCGTAGCTCCACCTAAGTCACTATAAGAACCCGGTATAAATGAGGTTTTTGCATTTATATTCTCCCTGTCATAATTAAGAAAGTCTCCACCAAGGCGTGCTGTAGCTTTGAGACCACCCAGTAGTTGGTAAGAAGCCTCAACTTTACCGTACGTATGATTGTCTTGATACAAATAGTAATTATTATCAATCATCCAATATGGATTAGTCGCATAAAAAGTATAATAGTTATCAAGGTTATAACGTTCATCATTATAGTCCTTCATTGCCGAGTAATCTACGTCAACCGCATGTTGCAGAAGTTCCATTTCCATTTGTTCTGTACGACGAATATCCTTACGGGCAAAGTTTAAAGATACATCTACTGAAAGTTTATTCCATTTAGCATTACCCCTTAAAGAAATCGTGTTACGAGAATATGTATCTCCATTGTTTGGCAGGGTTCCGTTACTAGTTACGTTACCATATGATGCGTAAAGTCCTAGATTTTCTGTTCCATAACGAACCGAAAGTACATTATTTAGCTCAGATCCTGTTTTATAGAAATTTCGAATATTATTTTTTACATATGAAAAAGGTTTAGTCATTACTGGATCTAATTCATCCGAACCCCATTCATGAATAGTACCATCAAGGCGTGGTCCCCATGAACCATTTTCTGCTCGATCCCAAACACCCCATCCTTGACCATAAAGATCTTGTGTTTGCATAACGCGAAGAACATTCGATGCCGAAAATGCACCATCATACGATACTGTAAGTTTTTCATTTTTTGCTCTCTTGGTTGTTATCATTATAACACCATTCGCTGCACGTGAACCATAAAGGGCTGTAGCTGACGCTCCCTTAAGTACAGTCACTGACTCCACATCTTCGGAGTTGATGTCGTTAGCACTATTTCCGAAGTCAACATAATCAGTACCCGAACGCTCATTAGTAATTGGAACTCCATCCACAATATATAATGGATTATTATTGTTGAATGAAGATATACCGCGAATCAACACTTTTTGTGATGTTCCGGCAGGTCCGGCTGCAGAAATGTTAACCCCTGCCACCTTACCATTTAAACCACCCATTACAGAACCAGACTTCGCAGATGATATTTCATCCGATTTAATTTGAGTAGCAGCATAACCCAATATTTTCTGATCTCGCTGTATACCCATTGCTGTTACTACCACCTCATTCAAAATTTTGTCATCATTTTCCATCACGACTTTCATCCCGTCAGAAGCGACAGCTTCTTTAGTCTTCATTCCTATAAGAGAAAATACTAATACC
Source organism: Dysgonomonas sp. Marseille-P4677 (assembly GCF_016652235.1). GTDB lineage: Bacteria > Bacteroidota > Bacteroidia > Bacteroidales > Dysgonomonadaceae > Dysgonomonas. The sequence continues at coordinate 263 of NZ_JAEPKU010000055.1, read as the reverse complement.
GTTTTACCCTCAGGCATATTGATAGTATACGTTCCATCAACACCTGTTATGGTACCAATATTTGTCCCTTTCACTACAACAGAGACACCGATTGCCGGCTCATTAAAATCATCCAGAACTGTCCCAGTAATCTTTGTTGTTTGTGCCATAATGTATCCTACTCCCAACAATAAGAAGGATAGAACCAATAACAACTTTTTGTCCATATTACACACTCTCTTTTTTAATTAATACTACATCATATTGATCATGTAATATATAAT
>NZ_JAEPKU010000054.1 GCF_016652235.1 Dysgonomonas sp. Marseille-P4677 | reverse complement strand
TAACAATATATTACAACAACTTAAAATAAAAAAAAAAGTGGATAATATATAAAGGAATATAGGCTATAAGGAGAGATAATGAAAGCTATTTATCAGAACCTTTCGAAAGGTAGACAACTCCTTTTTAGAAAATAAAATCAATTACTTTTATATTCTCGTCAGAGATTATCGGATCGCTTTAACTAGAGACTCAAAGTCGTCGCGAACTACACGTGCCCGATTCTTAACCTTTGCTCTATAGTTGTAAATTGTGTTGACTGAATAACGTAAAAATTCTGCAATTTGCGAGCTATCATCAATTCCTAAACGGATAAGGGCGAAAATTCTCAACTCTGTATTAAGCAACTCTCCTTTTTTAAGTACTATAGGATCATTTTCTTTAAGTAAGGCGTTAAACTTATTTACAAAATCGGGAAAAAGCTGAAGAAATGCACTATCAAAATTTATATACAATTCTTTCACTTCGTCTTCAAGTGCATCTTGTGAGCGTGTTATCTTGAGCAAATCGGCAGTCTTCCCATCTGATATTTTTTTATTTACCATTCGTCGGTATGCATCCAGTTTATCTATATATGTGGAGCAAAGCTTTATAAAGCGCCCTATGTATTCTTCTTTTATCTCGTTCGATTCCGAAAGATCAAGATTAGTTGTTTGCAAACAAATATTCGTTTCTTTTAACTCCTCATTTAGTTCCTTCAATTGCTTGTTCACATCCTCCAGATTGTTTCTTGCTACAGCTAATCTCTTCATCTGACGGTATATATATCCAGCTGCAGCAATCAACATAATACATAATACACTTATTAGAATTACATAGTTACGAAGTTGGTGATTCTGTTTTTCTATCATTGCCTGATATGTTTTATCTATAAGAGACAGGATCCCTGCACTTTGCAAACTCCTTAATCTGGCATTATAAAACATTGTTTCGCTCCACGAAAAACGCATATACCTGTAGGCATGCTCAATTTCGCCATCTTCTGATAATAATTCGGCCAACATCCACAATGAAGCATGATCTTTAATGGCAGCATGTATATCCGAAAGGGCAGATAAGGCGAAATAATGTTTCTCTTGTTCTTTATCACCTTCATTACGATACGAAAGTGCTCTATGATACGTTACCATTGAATATTCCGGCGTACCGAAAGCGGCTCTGGATAAACGAATATCATTGATCTTGCGTGCCTCTTTATTTTTTCCAGCATCGCGATATGCGGTTTCCTGCATAGTCAATAGCAGATCGCTCCCTTGTGGCAATACGGTAAGCAGAGAATCTTTATAAGCATCGGCTATCTGACGATAACGATGCGAAGTACTCCTGTCTTGAGTATAAAACGCCATTTCACCATAAAGATGGTAGTGAGTATCGTAATAATCAATTATAAAATGGGATGGTAATTTTTTTCGGTCAACGGATTCTAGAACATCCACAGCTTCCTTATACATACCTGATGATCCTAGTAGATAGGATAACTGTAATTTTGTCTCGCACAGGCGCTCATTATCATTTAATTTTTCTGCTATGACTACATTTTTATTTAGATATAAAATCGCAGAATCACATACATAAGGCTTATATTCTTTAAACAACTGCATATTCAGATCATATAACTCTATTGAATACGGCTGAGTTATACGCACCCTTTCTTTAAGTTCCTCTATACGGTTATTTCGTCTATCTGAGTATAACTTGCTTTCATCAATAGATTTATCTAATTGAAGTAATAATGAATCTAACGTAGATTGGGCAGAAACAATATTCGAAAATATTGTCAATAACAATAATACAAAAAGCCTGATTCTCATTTATATATTTAAACCTAGTATTAGAAAGACAAAGATAATGAATCTAAAATTAGAAACTTTCAATAAGAAAAAAAATCTATCATTTTGTTTGTATAATTCTTTCATTCATGATTTTCTCTTTTTTGTAAACAAATTGAACAACTTCTGTAAATTTTCTTTACACATACCTCTTTCAATAAAACAACAAACAACTATATATCAAACCATTAAAAAGATGGCATAACTTTAGTATTATCAATAAAGCCATACACGTAATTTTATATAATAATATGAAGACCATATTCCGAAATTTCATTCATATACTCAAACGATTTAAAGTTGCCAGCATACTCAATATATTGGGTTTATCTGCTGCGATAGCTGTTTTTATAGTATGTATGATTCAAGTAAAATATGATTTTACGTTCAACCACTATTTTACAAATGTCAGTAAATTATATTTGATTACCCAAAACCAAAACACAACATATGGAGAGCACAGGACTTACAATATGTTTAATAAAAACCTAGAAACTCTCCGACAAAATATTCCTCAACTTGACAAATCACATACAACGCAGATGCACACATATGGAGGTAGTAGGAGAATAAATAAGGAGAACTCCAAAGATACCTTCTGGGAACCTGTTACAAGTGTAGAAAGCAATTTCTTTGATATTTTCAATATCGAGATTATTGAAGGAAATGCTAAAGAGGCTTTATCAGACATTAATCAATTGATAATAAGTGAAAGTGTATCAAAGAAATGCTTTGGAGATGAAAGTCCAATAGGTAAAACATTGATTGTTTCGATGTCAAAGACCGAAAGATTAGAAGATGGAGTTAGCATCAGTGACGCAGAACTTCCAATGGTCATAAAAGCCGTTTACAAAGATTTCCCGAACAATACAAGCTTTGATAATGGTTTGATTACATCATTACAAAATCCGGAAAGATTAGAAATTATTACAGATTCGGGAACTGCTTGGACCGGTTCTATGTATACTTATTATAAAGTAGACAACGAAGATGAAAAACAACAGATAGAAACCATTCTTTCAGACAAAAAAATCATCGATCTTTTAAAAATAGATAATCCTAATAAAAAGAATATAAAAAAGGCAAAAGGGGAAGGAGAATTACAAGTGCTAAAAACCAGTTTAGAACTAACCCCTATCTCGAATATACAGATACATCACCCTGATGCGACATCGAAAGGCAAATCCATTTCGAGAGTACTAGCTCTTCTGGCTATTGGTTGTGTAACTCTGATTATCGCATACATTAATTTCATGAATTTCATAACTGCAATGGCTCCAGCCCGACTAAAAACTATTAATATCCAAAAAATACTGGGAGCAAATAGAATCACACAAAGCCTATCTATCATCTCAGAAGCGATCTTTCTAACTCTCATAGCATTAGCTATATCATTATTTGTAGTACATTGGATATCTACTTCAGCCGAATTGAGCCATTTTTTTGAAGCCAGCATAAATCTTGCAGACAATCTTCACTTTATCTTGCTTCTATCCATTATTCTCGCATGTATAGCTGCCATAGCTGCTATTTATCCGGCTATTTATCTCACAAAGTTTAAGCCTATTGTCAATTATGGCGGAGCTTCGGCAAATACTAAAGGTTCAGGGTTAAGAAGTGCATTAACAATAATACAATATCTGGCTGCTATCGTTCTTATTCTTGTTGCCTTGTTTATCAAGATACAGCATAATTATATGAAATATCACGATATGGGGCTGGATAAAGAAAATGTAATATATGTAGACAATATCGATAATAGAGGAGGTACAATCATAAACGACGCCCAAACCTATGCCAGTGAAGCTTTAAAATCGCCTGTAATCCTAGAGAGTACAGCCGCCGATTACAAAATAGGTTCTGGCATCATCTCTATCTTTGGAGAAGAACGGAACGGCGAATTTATACTATCCAGCCGTTTTTCTGCAAGAAAGAATTTTTTAGATTTCTTTGGTATTAAAGTTATCGCTAATGATTCAGAATTAAAAGTCAAAGACAAACATACGTTTGAAACGTACAACCAGACTTTTATAAACAGTATCAGTGATAAGCGACGTAAAGAAATGGAAGCTGAAAACATCATTATATTTGAAGATTTCAATTTCGACAAGATTCAGAACCCGATAGAAGGCCTCAACATTACACTAAATGACACAAAAGAAAATAACTCTTATATTTATTTTAAACTACCGGCAGATGGTATAGGTGAAGGAATAAAGCATTTAGAGAACACATGGAAAAAAATGACAACATCCCCTTTCAATATCTATTTTCTAGATGAAGAAATAGCAAAACAATACAAAGCCGAACAAGATCTGGCATTTCTGTTATCTGTTTTTTCATTTACGGTTATCCTCATTGCTGTTATGGGAGTATACGGACTGATTACTTTCAGTTCCCGATACAAGGCTAAAGAAATAGCCATTAGAAAAGTTCAAGGAGCTACCGAAAAGCAAATAATACTTCTACTCAACAAAGGTATTCTTTCTCAATTTATTTTAGCATTTATCCTAGCTGTACCAATAGCTTATTATATCGTGGATAAATGGCTTGAGCAATTTGCATTCAAAACTCCGGTTTATTGGTGGGTATTTCTTTTGGGTGCTGCCATAATATTTGTGATAACCGTTATTACCGTTAGTGTACAAAGCTATAGAGCTGCTACTGCCAATCCGATATTTGCATTAAAAGACGAATAATCGATATACTTATTTATTATAAATTTATAATATAGAATAATCTTTTTCGTTTTCTTCTGATTTTCTTGCAATTTAAAGTATATTTATAGTGATATGCAGCAAAATAGGTTAATTTTGCTGCATGTAATTGTTATAAACCAATGTCTCAGGTATAAAAGCTATTTTAAGGCCCGAAAAGAGAAAATCCATTAAATGCAATTAGCAAAGCCAGAACAGATACACCTGTTAATGTAGAGGTCGAAAGAAAAAGATAAACGCGATAAAACAAAGAAGCTGTATATCTTTCGACATACAGCTCCATATCTATTCTTTGTTGTCTCACTAAGATTCGAACTTAGACAGGCAGAACCAAAATCTGCAGTGCTACCATTACACCATGAGACAAACTCATTGCCCTAAAAAGGCGGTACAAAAGTATATCAATTTTATTGAAAAACAAAAAAAAACAGAACTTTTTACATGAGCATACTAAAAATAGTGTATACAAGCCAGTTTCTGACCTGATATTCCTGTTTTTTGAACAATAAATTCAGACTTATTTAAGCGTATAGGCCTATTTTTGTAATATCCGAAAATATAAATGGATAGTAATGGTTTTGAAGAAAAAATAAAATTTATGTGGGATTTGAATACTCATACGTCTTGTATAATGAAGCTCTATCTCATAATTAATAATATGAAACTAATTAAAACTCTAATTTTATTAATTACGCTCACCTTAGTGCTGCCTGTTTGTGCTCAAGAAGCTAATCAGCCGGATGCACCACTATATCGTGATCCTATAACAGATGGAGCTGCCGACCCTTGCGTATTTTATAATCCAATCGAAAAAGCATGGTGGATGCTTTATACACAACGACGGGCTAATGTAGAAACTGCTGATGTTGCATATTGCTACGGCAATGAAATAGGCATTGCTTATTCTGAAGACAACGGAAAAAGCTGGAGATACAGAGGTAACTTAAGTCTTGACTTCGAGAGAGGTAAAAATACATTCTGGGCTCCTGACGTAGTTCTGCACAATGGAGTTTATCATATGTTCGTATCCTACATAAGAGGTGTTGCCAATCATTGGAGCGGAACCGCTACCATGATGCATTACACCAGCACAAACCTATGGGATTGGAAATTTGAAGGACCGGCAAAACTTCCTAAAGACAATGTGATAGATGCGACTCTTATACAACTTCCAAATGGGAATTGGCGTATGTGGTATAAATGGGACAGCAAATCACTTTTTGCTGACAGCAAGGATTTGTATACATGGACAGGCGATGCAACACCTGCAGTAAGCGATACGCCACACGAAGGAGCCAAAGCGTTTAAATTTAAAGGCTCCTATTGGCTGGTTACTGATGAATGGAAAGGAATGGCAGTATATAAATCAGATAACTTATTAAAATGGACAAAACAGCCAAACAGAATTCTGGAGACTGCGAGTGGACGCCAAGACGATTATCCGAGCGGTTCGCATGGGGATGTGGTAGTCATAGGAGATAAAGCATATATATTCTATTTCACTCATCCCGGAAGAAGGTTTCACACAAAAGATTATCATGACAAAAATGGAAATATCCCTTACGATATGAGAAGATCCTCAATTCAGGTTGCCGAACTGGAATTAGTTAATGGAGAATTGATTGTCAGAGATAGAGATAAACCTTTTGGAATTTATCTACCAAACAATTAAATCAAAAAATAAATTATTGTATAATACCTAGAAAAACTAGAAATGAAAAAGATTTTATTGCTAGCATTAGCATTATCAACAACGTGTGTATTCGCCCAGTGGAAACCCGCAGGCGACAAGTTAAAAACGAAATGGGCCGAAACCATTGATGTTAAAAATGTATTACCTGAGTATCCTCGTCCTATTATGGAACGCAGCGATTGGTCTAATCTGAACGGACTATGGGAATACGCTATTCTACCTGTAGGAAAACCGGAACCTCAAAAATTTGATGGTGAAATCCTAGTTCCTTTTGCTGTAGAATCAAGTCTATCAGGTGTACAAAAGGAGCTGGGTAAAAACAATGAACTATGGTACAAACGCTCTTTTACAGTGCCATCTACCTGGAAAGGAAAAAATATTTTACTCCATTTCGGTGCTGTTGACTGGAAGACTGAAGTATTTATCAATGACATAAAAGTCGGAACTCACACCGGAGGATTCACACCTTTCAGCTTCGACATCACTCCATACCTAACATCAGGAAACCAAAAAATGGTAGTCAAAGTATGGGATCCTACTGATGATGGAGATCAGGCCAGAGGAAAACAAATAAAAAATCCTCATGGAATCTGGTATACTCCTGTATCCGGTATTTGGCAAACTGTTTGGTTAGAACCTGTAGCTCAAAAACATATTGCCGCTATTAAAGCAATACCTTACATTGATAATAACAGACTTTCTATTGATGTTTGTGCAGAAGGTAAATCAGCAGGAGACATAATCGAAGTTGTAGTAAAAGAAGGACCTAAAACTGTAGCTACAAGTAAATTTGCGGCAGGACAAGCAATAGATATCAATATTCCTAACATGAAACTTTGGTCGCCTGAAACTCCATTTTTATATGATCTGGATATCACACTATACAGCAATGGTAAAGTTGTGGACAAAGTGAAAAGCTACACTGCTATGCGTAAAATATCATCAAAAAAAGATGCCAATGGTATTTATCGCTTTCAATTGAATAATAAAGATTACTTCCAATTCGGACCTTTGGATCAAGGTTGGTGGCCTGACGGATTATACACAGCTCCAACTGACGAGGCTCTAGTGTATGATATTCAAAAAACAAAAGATTTCGGATTCAACATGATCCGTAAGCATGTGAAAGTAGAGCCTGCACGCTGGTATACTCATTGCGATAGACTAGGTATACTTGTATGGCAGGATATGCCAAATGGAGGTCCATCTCCTCAATGGCAAAATCAAAAATATTTTGACGGAAAAGAAGTTCAACGCTCAATCGAATCAGAAAATATATATCGTAAAGAGTGGAGAGAAATTATGGATTATCTGATTTCATACCCTTCGATTGTAACATGGGTACCTTTCAATGAAGCATGGGGACAATTTAAAACACCTGAAATCGTAGAATGGACTAAGAATCACGACCCTTCGCGTTTAGTTAATCCTGCTAGTGGTGGAAATCACTATCATGTAGGTGATATGATCGATTTACATAATTATCCGGGACCAGACATGTATCTTTTTGATGCAAAAAGAGCTAATGTCCTTGGTGAATACGGAGGTATCGGACTTCCTCTCGAAAATCATTTATGGCAAACAGATAAAAACTGGGGATATGTTCAGTTCAAAAATTCGAAAGAAGTAACAGACGAATATATTAAATATGCTGAAGCTTTAAAAGAATTTATCAAAAGAGGGTTTACAGCAGCTGTATACACTCAGACTACCGATGTGGAAGGTGAAGTAAACGGATTAATGACTTATGACCGTAAAGTCATTAAACTGGAAGAGCATCGACTTAGAAAGATAAATCTAGAAATTTGCAATTCCTTTAAATAAAAAAAGTATTGCCCAATATATCTAACCGAGAACAAATGAGAAAAATAGTTTCATTATTTGTACTTGGATGCCTATTGAGCGTATGCTTTACATACGCTCAAACAGGTATTCCGCGCCCAGAGTACCCTCGCCCACAATTTGAAAGAAACACTTGGATAAATCTAAATGGTAAATGGTCATTCACTTTCGACTTTGGAAAGTCGGGAATGGACAGAAAACTCTTCGAGAGTAAAGGCTTCGATAAGAACATTACAGTACCTTATTGCCCTGAAAGTAAATTGTCAGGCGTAGAGTATAAAGATTTTATAAACGCAATGTGGTATCATCGTAAGATACAAGCTCCCGAAAATTGGTCTGATCAGAAGATTTTACTTAATTTCGGAGCAGTTGACTACTATGCAGTAATATACATTGATGGAAAACTAGCCGGAAGACATTGGGGAGGAACATCATCATTCAGCATTGATGTTACATTATACCTTAACGATTCGAAAGAACATGATCTGGTTGTGTATGTAGAAGACGACCAACGTTCGGGAGAACAAGCCAGAGGAAAACAATCCGGTAATTTCTTTTCCCAAGGATGCGATTACACGCGTACGACAGGTATCTGGCAAACAGTATGGATGGAAGCAGTAAATCCTAAGGGATTAAAAAGTACATATATAGTACCAGACTTAGACGAAGAACGCTTCATTATCGAACCTAAGTTCTATGGTACTCAAAAAGGTCAAAAGTTACGTGTTACAGTGAAAGATGGTAATAAAACAGTTAGTACTACCATCGTTTCAGCAAGCGACAATAATTATGCTATCGTACCTGTAAAGAAAGCAAAGACATGGTCTCCTGAGTCACCATTCTTGTACGATATTGATCTTGATGTACTTGATACAACAGGAAAAATACTAGATCATGTACAGGCATATGCCGGTATGAGAAAAATACATGTAGAAGGCAATAAATTAATGCTTAATAACGAACCATACTTCTTACGTCTGGTTCTTGATCAAGGCTTTTATCCTACAGGAGTATGGACTGCTCCTACCGACAATGATCTGAAACGTGATATAGAATTATTGATGCAAGCCGGATTTAACGGAGCTCGCCTTCATCAAAAAGTATTTGAAGAACGTTTTCATTATTGGGCAGACAAATTAGGATATCTTACATGGGGCGAGACTTCAAGTTGGGGTATCGATAATATAGGAATAGAAGCCCATCGTAACTTCCTTTCGGAATGGGAAGAAATTGTAGTAAGAGATCGCAATCATCCTTCTATCATAGCATGGACCCCTCTGAATGAAGCCGGACGCCCGGACGGAGAAAGAGCAAAACAGTACGAACGTTTTGTAAGAGATCTTTACAGAATAAGTCATGCTTTAGATTATCGTCCTGTAAATGACGCCAGCGGATGGGTACATGTTATCACTGATCTATGGACAGTACATAATTACGAACAGGATGGCAATAAACTACGAGAAGCACTCATACCGAAAGACAACGGAGACGTATTCCAAAACTCAAGGAACCAAGAACCCAGATATGCAGGGCAACCTTATTTTATTGACGAATGGGGTGGTATAAAATGGGTTGTTGGTAAACAATTTGCAGAAAACACATGGGGATACGGAGAAGGTCCGAAAACAGAAGAAGAATTCTACCAACGTTTAGAATCTTTGACTGATGCAATTATCAGCATACCACATATGATGGGACACTGTTATACGCAACTCACCGATGTAGAACAAGAGCAGAATGGCATATACAATTATGACAGAACAGCCAAATTTGATATGAAGCGAATAAAAGCCATATTAAGTAAAACTCCTCAGAGAAAATAATTATTTACATTCAAAAATATTCAATGAAAAAATTACTTTATCTACTTTGCTTTGCAGGTTTATTAAGTTGTGAAAGCGCTAAAGCACCTGCGAAAGTTATCAAAAATGATTTAAGAGCTCCGGCTTATCCATTAGTCACAATAGACCCTTATACTTCGGCATGGTCTATGAACGACAATCTTTATGATGGATCGATAAAGCACTGGACCGGAAAAGAATTTCCTCTAATCGGTGCAATACGTGTCGATGGACAGGTTTACCGCTTTATGGGCGTAGAACAAACTCCGTTAAAAGCTATTGCTGCCATGTCCACAACTACTGCATGGGCAGGAAAATACACGTTTGACACTCCGGCTAATGGATGGGAAAGACCTGTATTTAACGATGCTAACTGGAAAGAAGGGCAGGCTGCTTTTGGGACAACAGACGAAACAAATGTAAACACAGTATGGAATACCAAGAATATATGGGTACGCAGATATATCAAAATAGATGAAGATCTTTCCAATAAGAAAGTTTTTCTGGAATACTCACACGACGATGTTTTTACTTTATATATCAATGGAATTGAAGTTGTAAAAACAGACTATTCATGGAATAAAAATATAATTATTCCTCTTAATGACGAAGTAGTGAAGTCGTTGCAAAATGGAGAGACTGTTATATCGGTACACTGTGAAAACAGAACAGGTGGAGGCCTTGTTGATTTTGGTATCTATGTTGAAGAGAATATAGAAACATTCTTAAGTACAACTGCTGTACAAAAATCGGCAGATGTACAAGCCACCCAAACCCGTTATTCTTTCGAGTGTGGTAATGTAGAGCTTAATCTGTCTTTTCTTGCTCCATTATTAATGGAAGACCTAAATCTGGTATCTCGTCCTGTAAATTATATCTCTTATGATGTAAAATCTCTTGATGGGAAAGATCATGATGTTGAAATATATTTTGAAGCAGCACCGCACTGGGCTTTGAATGTGCCATCGCAGGCAAACAACGCCGAAGGCTTTGAAAAAGATGGCCTTTTATTCCTAAAAACAGGAGGTGTAAATCAGAAGATATTAGGTAAGAGAGGTGATGATATACGTATCGACTGGGGATATTTCTACTTAAGCGGCGAAAAAAACAATTCGACCTATAACGTTGGAGATCCGTTCCAAATGCGTAGTGCATTTGCTAAAGACGGCAAATTGACCGACGACGTAAGCGTAAAGGACAATGCCAACATTGCAATATCTCAGTCGCTTGGTAAAGGACAATCTGTATCTGGTAAAATACTTATCGGATACGATGATATTTATTCTATCCAATATTTTGGTGACAATCTTCGTCCGTATTGGAATAAGAAAGGTGACAAAACAATAGAACAAGCCTTTGTTGAAGCCAATAAAGACTTTGATAAACTTAGCGAGAAATGTGATGAGTTTGACTATAACCTAATGATAGAAGCGACTCAGGCAGGAGGTAAAGAATATGCGGAGCTTTGTGCTTTAGCTTACCGTCAGGCAATATCAGCTCACAAAATTGTAGAAGCACCTAATGGTGATTTACTTTTCCTATCAAAAGAAAACAACAGTAACGGCTCTATTGGTACTGTGGATGTAACCTATCCATCAGCTCCTTTATTTTTGTACTATAATCCTGAATTAGCGAAAGGTTTACTAAACCATATCTTCTATTACAGCGAAAGCAATAAATGGACAAAACCTTTCCCTGCTCATGATATAGGTACATACCCTTGGGCAAACGGACAAACTTATGGTGGAGATATGCCTGTAGAGGAAGCTGGAAACATGCTAGCCCTAACCGCTGCTATTGCTGCTGTAGAAGGAAATGCCAAATATGCTGAAAAACATTGGGATGTATTGACTGTATGGACAGACTATCTTGTAGAAAAAGGACTTGATCCTGAAAACCAACTTTGTACAGATGATTTTGCAGGACACTTTGCTCACAATGTAAATCTTTCTGTAAAAGCAATTATGGGTATCGCTTCTTATGGATATTTAGCCGATATGCTTGGTAAAAAAGAAATTGCCGAAAAATATACAAACAAGGCTAAGGAAATGGCTCAAGAATGGGTGAAAATGGCAGATGATGGAGACCATTACCGTCTTACATTTGACCAACCCGGTACTTGGAGTCAGAAGTATAATTTGATATGGGATAAAATTTTGAAATTAGAGATATTCCCAGAATCGGTAGCTCAAAAAGAAATCCCTTATTATTTGACAAAACAGAATGAATACGGATTACCTCTTGACAGCCGCAAAAATTATACTAAATCAGACTGGATTATCTGGACTGCAACTTTGACTAATGATGATGCTACCTTCCAGAAGTTTGTTTTACCTATTCATAAATTTATGAATGAAACAACAGACCGTGTTCCAATGAGCGACTGGTATAATACCGACAATAAAACTCATGTCGGATTTAAGGCACGTTCAGTTGTTGGAGGATATTACATCAAGATGTTGAGTGGCAGGTTACTGAAATAAACATTTTTTCTTATAACGGTAATAAATATTTACAATATTGGATCAGAATATATTTCTGATCCAATATTATTTCTTTCCAGAAAAACAAAGCTTTAAATTCAAAACACATATGAAAAAAAACATTCTAAAGCTAATATTGTTAGGAGCTGCATCTATCTTATACTCTACAGTTGCTATATCTGATAATAGCTCTGAAATCACGATTGTAGACAGACCAACCGTAAATACAATTAACAGTTATTACAAAAGTAATAAACAACCTCTACTACCAAGCAATTTCATTAAATTGCCTGTAGGCCATGTTAAGCCTCAGGGATGGGCTAAACGCTATTTAGAACTCCAACGGGACGGACTCACCGGCCAGCTTGGAGAAATTAGCGCTTGGCTAAACAAAAAGAATAATGCATGGCTTAATGCCGGAGGTGAATATGGCTGGGAAGAAGTACCTTACTGGCTAAAAGGCTATGGTAATATGGCATATATTTTAGGTGATCCTAAAATGATAGCTGAAACAAAAATATGGATTGAAGCAGCATTTAAAAGTCAACAACCCGATGGTTACTTCGGCCCAATAAACGAAAGAAACGGTAAAAGAGAATTATGGGCAAATATGATTATGCTATGGTGTCTTCAATCTTACTATGAATACTCAAATGACAAGCGTGTTATAGATCTGATGACCAATTACTTTAAATGGCAGTTAACTGTTCCTGACGAAAAATTCCTGAAAGACTATTGGGAAAATTCTCGAGGCGGAGACAACATTTATAGCGTATATTGGCTATATAACATTACAGGAGACGCATTTCTGCTAGACCTTGTTCATAAGATACATCGTAATACGGCAAATTGGATGATGGATTCGTCTCTTCCAAACTGGCACAATGTTAATATCGCACAGGGATTTCGTGAACCGGCAACCTATTACATGTTAACTAAAAACCCTGCACACCTGAAAGCAACATACAACGTACATAATCTGATTCGTCGTACATTCGGTCAGGTTTCGGGAGGAATGTTTGGTGCTGACGAAAATGCCCGCATGGGATACATCGATCCGCGACAAGGAACGGAAACTTGTGGATTTGTAGAGCAAATGGCCTCAGACGAAATGATGCTATGGTATACAGGAGATCCTTTATGGGCAGAACATTGTGAAGACATTGCTTTCAACTCCTACCCTGCCGCAGTAATGCCTGACTTTAAGTCGCTACGTTATATAACTTGCCCAAATCATGTACAAAGCGATTCGGAGAACCATCGACCAGGTATAGACAATGATGGACCATTCCTAGCCATGAACCCTTTTAGCAGCCGTTGCTGCCAACACAATCATGCTCAAGGATGGCCTTATTTCATCGAAAACCTAATTCTAGCCACTCCCGACAATGGGGCTGCCGCTGCTATTTATGCAGCTTGCGAAGCTAAAGTGAAAGTAGGAACCGGTACAGAGGTTACGATAAGTGAAGATACCCAATATCCATTTGATGATATAATTCGCTTTAAAATAAGCACACCAAAGAAAGTCAAATTCCCATTCTATTTACGCATTCCATCATGGACCAAAGATCCACAACTGGAAATAAACGGAAAGAAAGCCGAAATTACTCTGATAGCCGGAAAATATGCTTGCATAAACCGTGAATGGAAAAATGGAGATGTTGTAGCAGTTACTTATCCAATGGATTTTTCATTAAAGACATGGCAAGTAAATAAAAATAGCGTCAGCATAAATTATGGACCATTGACTCTCTCTTTGAACATTGATGAACGTTATCATAAAGTAGATAGCAAAGAAACAGCCATCGGAGATTCTAAATGGCAGGAAACAGCCGATCCATCAAAATGGCCATCGTATGAAATATATCCTAATACGCCATGGAACTATGCTTTGGTTCTTGATTCTAAAAATCCATTCGGTAATCTGGTTGTAGAAAAAAGAGCATGGCCTGCTGATAATTTTCCTTTCACACAACAAAACTCCCCAATCGTAGTGAAAGCAAAAGGCAGACAAATTCCGTCATGGGTTTTAGATCAATATAAACTATGTGGTGTTTTACCAGATGAAGATTGTGAAAAATCATCGCAGAAGGATGATATCACTCTCGTACCTATGGGTACAGCACGTCTTCGTATAACTTCATTCCCTGCTTCATACGAATAATCGAATAATTTATTCACATTCATAGAAAAACCGGTGATCCTATAGAATAGGTTAATCACCGGTTTTTATTATCTATCATACTCTCATTTGACAGCTACCGACTCATATACCTTTTTGTTTTTCAGCAACATAATCCTTTGGCAATACACCAAATTGAGTTTTAAAACATTTGGCAAAATAAGAAGAGGAGCTAAAAGCAACTCGTTCACAAATCTCCGACATCGGCAAATCCCCGTGAAGTATCATTTCCGCAGCTTTATTTAGGCGTAAAACCTTAAGATAATCATTCGGCGACATACCTGTAATGCCCTTTATTTTTCGATAGAAGCTTGAACGACTCATAAACATTGTTTCTGCAATATTATCAATAGAGAAATCCAACTCAGCGATATGATTTTCAATCTCACTATGAAGCCTATCTAAAAATTCTTTATCTTTTTTTGATATTGATAAATCAACAGTTACAGGTACCGGATAAGCCGTAATCATTTTTTGGAGAGAAAGCCTTAATTTTATAAGATTTTCTATCTGTTTTCGTAAATGCCTTATCGAAAATGGTTTTTCCAGATACACATCAGCTCCATATTCTAGCCCCTCCAGCTTGGCTTCGAGTGTGGCTTTTGCCGTTAACAGCACCACAGGAATATGGCTATAATTCACGTCTGACTTTACATAGCGACACAATTCAAATCCATCCATTTCGGGCATCATGACATCACTCACTATGATATCTACAGTTTCTGTTGATAATATATCAAGAGCCTTTTTCCCATTCTCAACTTTCAGTATTGAGAAATAAGGATTCAATGAATCATCGATCATATTTAATAATTCAATATTATCCTCGACCAACAACACTTTATAATTAGAGAATGCGGAGACTGTCTCTTTTCTATCAGATTCGAGTAGTTCCATCGAATCAAATATATCTGTAGCAGGTTCGTTTATAGCAATAGTCTCATCATACATGGTAGGAATAGATAATATAAATGAAGATCCGCCCCATTCGTTATCCGTCAACGACAGATTGCCTTTATGATTCTCAGCCAGTAACTTAGAAAAGGCTAACCCGATCCCTGTTCCTGTATTTGTATTATTCTTTTCCCCTATTTGATAAAAAGCCTCAAAGACCTTATTCTTCTCCGAATCTGAGATTCCCGGTCCATCGTCTATCACCGCTATTTCGAAATGATCGTCAAAACATTGGAGACGCAGTTCAATACGAGTTTTTGCAAATTTAAGCGCATTACCCAACAAGTTAACGATTATCTTAGTTATTTTTTCTCTATCAATATACCCTCTTATCTCGTGTTGTGGAAGTGAAAGTAGCAGATGAATATGTTCTGATTCTGCCGACTGTAAGAACTGCTCATGCACATCATATAGCAAACGATCTAAACTCTCTTCTTTCAAATTTAATTGAGTATTACGATTCTCTATTTTTTGGAAATCGAGCAGCTGATTGACAATATCGAGCAAATAATTTACATTCTTATTTATAATCTTCAGGTATTTCCATTCTTTAATATCTTCCTTATGATGTTCTGACAATTTTTCTAATGGTAAGCTTATTAAGCTTAATGGCGTTCTGATCTCATGTACCAGATTTATAAAAAAACTAATCTTCGACTGGTATACTTCCTTTTCTTTTTCTACCTGAAACTCTTCTAATTGGCGTTGAAACTTATTTTTTGACCTCCGATTAATGTATTTCCATATGAAATAGAATGCGATGACGAAACATAAGATGTAGATCATATAAGCGAGAGTCGATCTCCACCATGGAGGAAGAATTACGATATGAACGCTAGCTCCATCTTCATTCCATTTACTATCGTTATTAGCACCCTTTACCCGGAAAACATATTCCCCCGGAGGTAGATTTGTATAAGACGCAAGATTGGAATTCTCACTATTTACCCAATCTTTATCAAATCCTTCGAGCTTATATTTATATTTATTTCTAATAGGTTCTTCATAACTAAGAGCACTAAACTCTAAGACAAGACTATTATTGGCATAAGGTAGTTCTATTTCTTTTGCTAGATACACAGCCCCTGTCAGATTTAATAATTTACGACCTTCCTCATCATCTGTATTATATAATCTTATATTGACAATATATACAGGAGGAATATAACTATTTTCTTTAAAATCAACAGGGAAGAAAGCATTAAACCCATTTATTCCACCAAAGTAAAGCTTTCCTATATCTGATTTTAAAGACGCCTTAAAATTAAATTGATTACTTTGCAGACCATCTTCTTGTGTAAAAAGCTTTCTACTGGCCTTATCAGTGGGATTTATCCTTAATAACCCTGCATTACTTGATATCCAAAAGTTCCCAAGCCTATCCTCCTCTATCGAATATATAACCTTGTTAGGCAAAATCTCATTTGAAGGGTCAAAATCTGTAAATGATTCATCTCCTTCATTAAAATAGCATAGGCCTCCACCATTTGTTCCAAACCAGATTCGCCCATTAGATTCTTCGAAAAGAGTAATAACCGAATTACTATTTATCGAATTAAGATTTTCATCTTCATGAATATAATGCTTCCATTGGCCACCTTTAAATTCGTATCTAAAAACCCCTGAGTTATGTGTTGCGACCCATAGAAAACCACTACGATCTTGCATTATATCAAAAACAGAGGTCATTGTACCGACAAAATTCAATGTTTCAAAATTATCATCTGTCCTATTATAACGACATAGCCCCCAAGAGGTACCAACATAGATATTTCCATCTGTATCTTTGTAGAGAGATAGAATATCGTTACTACAAATTGTATTAGTAGATTCCCGTATATGATAATACTCTTTCAGATGATTCGTCTTCAGATTGATAACCTTTAGCCCCTCTGAATAAGTTCCGATCCAAAGATTATCTTCATCTATCAATAGTGATCTGATATCTAGTTTCTGATTCTTAAGGGGAAGTTTATATACTTCCAACTTTTGTGTCTTATTATTTAATACCTTCAAACCATCCTGCGATCCGATCCAAATATTCCGATCTTTATCTTCACAAAACTGGCTGATCACCTTTCCTGTACTTAAAAGCGGTGCAGACGTAGGGCTGTAGTATTCAAACACTTTAGTCTGCGGAGCCAAATAATTTACTCCTCCCAAGTATGTAGATATCCAAAAACCGCCTTCTTCATCTTTCAATATATCATAAATAGACTGATCACTCAGACTTCGAGAATCCATAGGATTATCCATCCTGATAAATTCATGACTTAAAATATTGAATGTATACAATCCATTATCTGAACCTACAAGTAATTCCAAATTGGAGAAACGCGAAATCGCCCTTATTGTACCAATATTTTGATCTTTATTATTGTAATGAGATATCTGTTTGGTCTTACTATCAAGGCAACTAAGATTATTCGTGCCTATACTAAACCATATACTATCCTCAATAACATGTATACAATTAATCTTAGGGTTTGCTAAACTTTTATTATTTAGAAAAGAGCTATAAGATTCAATGTATTTACCATCCTGGTTATAGCAAATAAGTCCCTCTTGTAAGGATGATAGGTATACACGGTCATTACTATCAATATCTATGTCCCATACAAAAGCTGTGTGTTGACTATACTGTTTTAGATCGTCGGTTATAGGATCGTAGAGAAAAAAACCTTGTCCCAAAGTTGCAATCCACATCTTACCATTTTTTGTTTTAACAATTTTCTTGACTTCTCCGCTTATGGATACATCATATTGTGTTTTTTTAGAAAAATGTACAAAATGCCCTTTTTCTCTCTCATAAATATAAATTCCACTACTTGTACCTACCCATAGATTTCTGTTTCCGTCCTCAAATAAGGTTTGAACTGAATTATTCCCAAGAGAGAAGGTGTTTTGTATATCATTTCTATATATAGAGAACTTACGGCCATCAAAGCAATTAAGACCATCATTTGTTCCAAACCAGACAAATCCATAACTATCCTGAAATATACACCATACAGTATTGTGAGATAAACCTGCTTCAACCTGATATTTTTTGAAAAAATATTGCTTTGCAGATATTATATTTACGAGGGATAATAAAAGACAAAATATAAAAAGTTTTTTCATGTTCTTTTTTTAACAGGAATACCTGAGAACGTAATTCCTCAGGTATTATTTTCTGTAGTAAATATAATATAAATTAATCGACTAAGCATTCTTTTATGACAATACGATGCCATAAAATTACTTGGATTATATATCTATTTATCTATCGAACGTGTATTTGAAAGAGTAATATTATCTGCAATCATTTCTACAGGAAACCCAACATTATGCAAATCTTTATATCTATATTTCATCTTAATTATAGTATTAACAGATACTTTTCTTTTATCCGAAAGATCATCTTCTCTTGTTATCTCAACACTTGCACTCTCTTTTACAAATTCGATATTAGGATCTAACGCGCTCATTGAAACACTATTATCATCTTCTATTTTTATATGGATGATATATTTATCCCTATCCGGATCCTGATAATCTATATTTCCGGCATAGGTATAACATTCATTATGAGAAATGGCATAAAGAGTTCTACTCGGTCCGTCAACCTCTCCTCCTCCAACTTCCTTTACCTTACCTGATGATTTATAAACACCTGAAAAGCTATTAGAAAAAATCAATCTCATTAGTAGTGTACTGTATTTGGGTTGAGCAATCGAGTACCTAGAAGTTTCTTTGATAGATAGAGGAAGAATATATTCTTTATATTTATCAGGGAGATTCTCTAAATTCTTTAGTTCCAAATTAAAAGCAACATATTCTTGACCCGCTTTTATTATAATAGTAGAATCGCCTGGGATCAACGAATAATTAGAAGATGGAAAAGCCGGATGATAAAAAGCTTTTTCATCTTTATACTTCTCAAAATTATATCCATTTAATGTATCATTCGCTACTCCGATTCGGACTTTAACATCCTCATCATTATTAGTTGTTCCATTTATTCCAACCGAAATAGGCAAAAGTATTGCTTCAGAATCTTTCAATTCTACCTGATATTCTTTATAACCATTTTTGACTAAAAGAACAAACTTCTGAAACTGTTCATCGTCTAAATTATCTTGACATGAGTTACATATAAAAGCAACTGATAACAATATAAGTATTAATATTTTTCTCATAGATACTATATTTTAATTCCAATCAGGATTTTGAACTAAGTTAACATTTCTCTTCATCTCA
Organism: Dysgonomonas sp. Marseille-P4677; assembly: GCF_016652235.1. Lineage (GTDB taxonomy): Bacteria > Bacteroidota > Bacteroidia > Bacteroidales > Dysgonomonadaceae > Dysgonomonas. The sequence continues at coordinate 6,733 of NZ_JAEPKU010000054.1, read as the reverse complement.
CTTTGGGATGGAATAGGCCATAAGTACATTTTACGCAGGAATATTTTTGGTATAGAGGAAACTACTGTTGGTTTATAGAATAGATTCCTTTGTTGATCTGTACCATTCATATCTACATTATACCCCATTATAGGTCCTGCTTCTTCTGTTGCAGCATCTTTCCATCGTCTCAGATCCCAATAACGAGACGACTCTGCAAACATTTCTATTTGGCGTTCATGTTTCAATGCACGACGAAACTCTGTAACACTACTATAAATATTATCTTGTAAATCCGGAATACCGGCCCTCATACGGATAGGTTTAAATGCTGAACGAATATTCGCAATATTTCGCTCTACTTTAATTGTTCGTTCACCTGTAAAATCAGGTATATCATATGACTTCGTAAGTTCGTTCAATGCCTCAGCATACCAAAGTAAAACATCTGCATAACGTATAGCTGGTTCATATTTAGGGACTCTATATCCTCCTTCTTTCCATGAGTCTTCAGGGTGGCAATATTTTTTTAGACCAACACCCGTTCTTAAATAATATTCGAGACGACTAAGGTCTTTACCATTCTCTCCCGATAACTTGTAGTAAAAAATCTGCTGGTTTTTATTTTTAGCATCAGCAGCACTTGTACACTCCCATAAGCTTCCATTAAACGCTATAGATGCATAAAAACGAGGTTCACGATTAGCGTACATTAAAGATACACCTGATAAAAGAAACGGATAATCATTCTGAGACGTAGTATAACCCTCTTTCTTATAATCTCCTGTTGCTTCAGCCTCACCTATGCTACGCCCATCATTCATTCCGTATGCTTCGACTTGTTTCAGAGTTACAGCAATCGTATTTTCTCCGCCCAATGATCTTGGCATCGATTTATGTACAATATCGATAATATCATTTGCTCCGTCATTTGGCCGTGTGAAAATTAATTCTTTATTCTTAGATGGGTTTATTTCACCATTAAACATCTGACGATATGATTGATAAGTATCTATATCAGCCCAACCTTCAGGAAAGTTCTTATTTGAATAACTTGCATTAAAAGGTGGTTTCACAGTTGTCTTTGATGTATCTACAACTAATAATTCATATGTATTCAGCTCCATCACCTCTAATGCAGCGGCAGCAGCCAATGCCCATTTACGTTCATCATAAGTCTGATTAATGAGCTGTTGACCATCTTTATTTTTGAGATCAAACATTTCCTTATTCCCATTAAATAAAGGACTTGCAGCATAAAGAAATACTTTAGCTCTTGCTGCTAATGCTGCACCTCTAGAAGGACGACCAATATTGTTAGCTGTTCGTGAAAGTGGTAAATTCTGAGCTGCCAAAGCGAATTCCTCTGTTATAAATTCAACACATTCGTCATATGTCGACCTAGGAATAGATAATTCTTCATATGACAATGTAACATCCAAACCTTCGTCTTTTATCAATGGCATAGGACCGTATTGTCTTACCAACACCCAATATGCATAAGCGCGAAGAAAACGTGCTTGCGCTTCAAAGTCCTGGCGCTCAGATGCACTCATATCGCGACAATGCTTTATACTATGAATACAGATGGATGCTTTACGAATACATTCATATGCCCTTCCCCATCGGTCTTCTCTTTGATTAGAGGAGGTATATTCACAATTCTGATACTCTCTACATTTATTACCTCCATTATATTTACCAAATATTAAATCATCTGAAGCATAATTGAAATTCCCTCCCTGATCTCCATTTCCATCATTTGGAGAAGCTATATCGCTAACCAAGGTATACATGGGAGCCCATGCATTTGCCAAGAATTCTTCAGCGTAGACACGCTTGGTAAACGCTGAGTCTAACGTTAGCATATCATTGAAATATTTGTCTACACTGAGATAATCGTTACACGAAAAATGCGTAAAAATCAGAGACAAGCAACAAGATATTGTATATATTATTTTTTTCATGTTTCTCATTTTTTTGATTAAAAACTAACCGTTAAGCCTAAAGAATAAGTTTTAGATATTGGATATTTTGCTCCATCAGAACTACCCAACTCAGGATCCCACCAGTCAAAATCACTAAATACTAATAAATTATACCCTAAGAAGAAGACTCTAACATTTTCCATAGCCCAGTTTCTTGTTACACTTTTTGGTAGCGTGTATCCAATCTCTAGGTTCTTTAGACGAAGATATTTACCACTTCTAAGCCAAAATGTAGAGTTTCTATAGTTATTCGCATTACCACCATAGCTAAGTCTTGGAAATAGGGCATCTGTATTTTCAGTAGAAGGATCTCCTGATATCTCACGAGAAATCCATCTATCCTTCGGATTTGATACATACTTCAAGATATTTCCGACTTTACCGTCAGTAAATGGGTATATACTTGATCCCCCTATAAAGAAATCTGATTTTCCTGAACCTTGGAATAAGATATTAAAGTCAATCCCTTTCCAGTCTGCGCTAAAACCAAAGCCATAAGCTAAGTTCGGAGTTGTTGTATATCCAATCGGAACTATATCATCGTCATTAATAATACCATCGCCATTAACATCCTTATATCTAATATCTCCTGGTAATACCGGTTTATCTCCGAATGTTTGTTTTGGACTTTCATCTATCTCCTGCTGATCTTTAAACAAGCCTAGGGAAATCAAACCTCTGGTTTGGTTATGACGATATCCTTTTGCCATTTTATAATATAATTCATTAGCAGCTTCATCAGACTCCAAAACTTCATTCTTTGCATAGGTTAGATTCCCTCTTAGGGTAAGATGAACATCTCCTATTTTTTGTTGAAACGCTATATTTCCATCTAGTCCTTTCGACGTCATGCGCCCTACATTTGCCCAAGGTTTTAGCGATTCCAGCCCCGTTGAATAAGGCATATTATTGCGTCGTATAAAAATACGGCTTCGATCATCTTTAAAGAAATCAATTGCCCCTGTTATTTTCGAGTTAAATAAATTCCAGTCTAAACCAATATTATGTTTTTTAGCAATTTCCCAAGTCAAGTTAGCTGCTCCAAGCCTTTGTATACTCGCTCCATTATATTTATTAGAACCAAATTCGCCCCAATTATAGCCTGGTATATCACTCTTTCTTTCTAGCAATGTCAGATAAGGAAAGCGGTCGTCTGTGACAATATCGTTACCTACTTCTCCATAAGAATAACGTATCTTAAACATTTCTATCCATGAAAAATTATTCTTTATAAAAGGTTCTTCCGAAATGGCCCAACCAACTGCTGCTGCTGGAAAAAATCCAAAACGAGAGCCTTTCTCAAAGTTTTCTGAACCAGTATAACCAAAGTTAAACTCGAAAAGATAACGATCTAAGAAACTATATGTAGCTCTACCAGACAAAGCCATATTGCGTTTAGGGATACCAAAAATAATATCAGAAGCTTTATCATGTTGATGTTGCTTTATTTGCTGTTGATAGACCTTTACCAAACCTCCTACTCTGTGTTTATCACCGAAGAGTCTTTCATAATTTAAAAAGCCCTCCACATATTGTCTCTGATTGCCATTCGATGCAGTCGTCTGAGCCATTGTACTAGCTTCTGCTCTACGAACAAAAATCAAATTACCATCAGCGTCTCTTAGCTTTTCCGCACTCCACATCTCTGGATTTTTCAAACGACTGATATCATTCAGATTATACGTATCATATGCATATAGCAGCGAGAAATTAAGCCCTTTGGTTATAAAAGATAAATCCTGATTCACCTGAATATTTAATTCTGCTTTATTTTCCCAAATATTTCTATATCCAGTCCGAGTTAACATCGCTTCCGGATTTAAAGCGTTCTCATTAGGATCGGTAGGTATAAGTCCATTGCTATACATAACAGGGACAGCAACAGGAGTTAGACGATTCATAAATTTCCATAAATCATCAGAACTACGACCTGGCTTATTCTGATCTACTAACCAGCCACTTACTCCTAAATTCACAGTAGTAGAACGAGTTACATTTACATCTACATTTGCACGATAGTTAACTTTATCATATTTAGCATTTGTATTATAATCATTTAATTTACCACCATCCTTATACATACCACTTTCACTGTAATATGCTGCTGAAATATAATATCGAGCCATAGTACCACCACCACTAATATTTATAGATCCTCTATAATTAGTTGTGCCATCTCTCAATACACGATCTCTCCAATTTACATTCGGATACAGATCAGGGTCTAGTCCATTTTCAAAAATAGCAATCTCAGCTTGAGTATAAATAGGATCCTGATAACGCGACAATCGTGCTTCATTAGCTAGGTTTGCATATTGAATTCCATCAACATATTCCGGCATACGAGAACGTGTCAAATAGCCAAATTCTCCTTTAAAGTTTATGTTCACTTTACCTGCTGCTCCCTTTTTTGTTGTAATCAGAACAACTCCATTTGCTCCCCTTGAGCCATAAACTGCCGTAGCAGAAGCATCTTTTAAGATAGAAAAGGACTCAACATCTTCTACGTTTATTTCATTAAATGGCCTTTCTATACCATCTACTAAAACAAGAGCGCTTGCATTAGCTCCAAACGTACTAATTCCCCTTATCCAAAACTCTGTGAAGTTCGATCCGGGTTCTCCTGATTTTTGTAGTCCTATAATACCTGCAACGTTGCCGACCAAAGCATTACTTATATTTGCAGTAGGCGTTTTCAACGTCTTAGTATCCACAGTAGAAATAGCTCCTACTATCGAAGCTTTACGTTGTACACCCGTCGCCGTTACCACAACTTCATCAAGCTTTGATGTTGCTTCTTCCATTATGACATTAATATTCGTTTTACCTTCTACAGAAACTTCCTGAGAATCAAAACCAATATAAGAGAATACAAGTACTGCATATTTACTGACCTTTATTTTAAAATTACCATTCGTATCTGTAGCGGTACCAAATCCAGGCTGATCTTTTAATATTATCGTCACACCAATAAGGGACTCACCTGTTTTATCTTTAACATTTCCTGTTATTTCTCGATCTTGGGCATTCAATTGAACAACAAAAGCTAGCAGAAATAATATCGGTATTAATATTCGTTTTGCATTTTTCATAAATCTTCTAATTTATCAGATTGTATTTGTAATAATGGAAATGATTATTCTACTAATATCTTGCGTATACGATGGTTGTTCATATCAGCAACATATAGTGCACCATCCGGACCAAAAGCTAATCCTTCCGGATCTCTAAATTTGGCTTTCAATGGCTCTCCATCAAGATAACCCCATCTATCACCTGTTTGCACAACTGGTGTACCAGCCCAAAGAGTTACAACTCCATCTGGTGTTATTTTACGCACACAATGATTTTGCTGTTCTACAACAAACAGATTTCCTTCGTCATCAACCGCCCCTTGACATGGTTGATTAAATCGAGTCTCCTCTCCGATTCCATTCACATAAGCAGCCGCATCTTTCTTCCCTACAAAAGGAGCTAAGTTTTCAATCTTACGTGTTGATAAATTATAATCTCCTTTCAATATGTAATGCTTATTTTTCACTATTACATAAATAGTCTTCCCATCTCGACTAAAAATTGTTGAAAACTCTATATTATCTCCATCCAAATCAAATAGTTCTGTTTGTTCATATGTTTTCTTATCTACTCTAAAGAATGTTCCGTGAGTATACCTGTTATAAAATAATTCATTAGTCACAGGATTTACTGCTACGTGGTTATTTTGTTTATTCTGAACCACCGATTTAACATTTAAGAATCCATTTTTACGGAGCATTACACCCACTGCCATACAGTTATCATAGTTCTGGTCATTTGCCACATACATAGTATCACATGCAGGGTCTGTACCATATGCGAAACAAACTGCACGAGGTCTTCTAAAAGGCCCTGAATTACTACGAATCAAAGTCGAGATCATACCATTATATATTTTACGAATCCCTCCTTCGCCATTCGTACCTTCACCTCTTTCAACTATATACATAGCTCCGTCATTATCAAATGCTATCCATTGAGGATATCTCAATGTAGCTTCTGCAATTGTACCGTCAGTAGTACCCTCTTTAGTACCTGCTATCGTTGTTACATTTTGCTTAAAAATGTATTTAAACTTATCTGTAAAAACGAGCTCCTTAATATTATTTCCCTTTCCAATATGAACTTTCACATTACCTGTATCTGCCCTAACGGGAACGATGGCATAAATAACACTACCGTTAGACCCTATGACCCGCGCTCTCTTATCATTACGTCCAACTGTAACCTTTATATATGAAGTGTCTGTACCAAAATTGCTCCCTCTAATAATCAGTTGAGTCCCTATCCCCCCGCTATCAGGAAAATAAGATGTTATTTCAATAGGTTTATTAAAGTCAGGAGGTATACCTTCTGAAGATTCATAAGGTTTCATTTCATCATTGCAATTACAAAAGAATGCAACAACACTGAGTAACAGGAGAGAGGATATAGCTCTCCAGATTTCGCGCCTTCGATTTCGAATCATACTTTTCTTTTTAAGGTTAGAATTAATAATAAATAGATATAAGCTTCTTCGAACAATAGGTATTTTCCTTAAGAAGCTGTTACTTTAGGCTTGTCCAGAATTAACCAGAAATAATAAAAGATGGAAGAATATGGATTATCTTAGACAACCCATATTCTTCCATCTTTTGAATATTTTTTGTATTTTCTAGACCTTGTTCTAAATAAGTCTCTCTCTCTCTCTCTCTCTCTCTCTCTCTCTCTCTCTCTCTCTCTCTCTCTCT
>NZ_JAEPKU010000053.1:6042-27006 GCF_016652235.1 Dysgonomonas sp. Marseille-P4677 | reverse complement strand
GTTTTATCAATAGAGCTCATCGTTGATTCAAGTGCTGTTCTATAATAAAATCTGTAAATTGCGCCAACTTCAAAATCAGTAAGAAGATGTGTACCCCATTTTATAACTAGAGCATCGGCACTAGCGGCCGTTGTTACATTTTTTATATCTTGTATAAAATCCGGTGAAAGATATTTAAGAAATGTTTCAATTGAAGCATCCAGTGTGTATTGGTATTTTCTATTGATTATTTCTCCTGTCGCAAAACTGTACTTAGTTGAATATTCGTATTGGGATTTTGTTGTATTACTATAAGAGCCCGAGAAAATAGATTTATTTCCATCGCCTTTTACAACGACATCATTCATATCCTTAAAAACATTTACCGAACTCTCTACGCCTACTGTTTTCATGATATCTTTTGTATAAGAATAAGCATCGGATCCTCCGTACACCTTTGAATCAGATTCATTTATCAATTCTTTTCTAAGTAAGTTTGGTAGATCCGCCTTGAATGCAACGAGATTAATCAATTCTCTTTTCTTATATGCTTCGAATGACAAATAATCTTCCGTTATATCATATCCATAGCCAAGAGCTTCATATGCGCCATCTCCTAACACTTTCAAATTTGTCGACGTCTCCTGCGTATCCCCTGCTATTGATTCAATATCAGTCAAATCTGAACAAGAGAACATAATGCCAATAAATAATAAGCACAATAAATAATTCGTTTTCATAATTTAAAATATTAATTAAAATAATAATTACTTTAGGGTAGTATTTTGAAACTAATGTTTTACTTGATCAAGCATAGCAAATAAAGTTTTATTCCATAGGCTTCTATTTTTTAGTTAATTACAAACTCTAAAATTAACAAAAAACAAACAACAAACCAGCATTCTATGTTAATAAAATACAAAATATATGCAAATGTATTAATGGTATATTTTGAACGTATCAGAAAGTCTTAATTACGACAAAAACAAAAAGAATGCACTAGATTCTCACAGTTACAATTTGTTATGGTCAGCAAGACTGAAAATCATTTTAGTTTGTATGTGACTAAAGTTTGATTATTAAAAGATAGTTTACTTCTGTTTTTAACGTATTTATAAGACATAGTTATTTTTGACCAACTGTTTTCATCTACCATCGGAGACAGAGTTCACACGAAGCGGCTTTCCCGGATGGGTTCTGGAAGAACTACGATCCATAAAGCAACTGCAGTGTAATAAAATAGCCGGCACTAAGACCAGCTACTGGATGCTCTGTAAAGAGCTATAGAGAGGTGGAAAACTCGGAAGTTAGAAATTAAATAACATCCAGTCCTCGGACAACATATCGGTCTGTGAAGCAAGCCAACCGTTTACAATAGTACCATCGGCAGCTTTCATGCAAAGGTATGCTGTGAATTTAACAACATCGGTTGCAGGGATATCATTAGCAGGGGTATCGCCAATATCTTGCTTGAAATATTCTTTTACCGCATAGGGCAAACTCTTTACAGAGTTAACAACAATATCTACCCTTATCTCATCAGCAGGTCGCATAAAAATAAACATTCCTTTTCCGTTCCATCCTTTTCTTGTTACAAGAAATCCATGTTTAATAGACTCAAGTGCCTGACCAAAAGTGCCAAATTCACCTTTTGTTAGTTTAGCATTTTCAGTTGCACCTTGACAATAGGCTGTTTCAAGTTCTCCTTTAGAGTAGTTGCCACTTTGGTTGCATAGTTTTGCTGAATATTCAGCCGATTTTTCATCTAATGTTTTCATTTCTTATAAATGGGTTTTACAATGCCCGCCCAGGGCTATATTAAATATTTTATTTAGTTTTTACATAAATCATTTCGGTAGCAACAGCCCGATGTTCCCTGATAATACGTCCACCTCTGTTTTTAAATTTATCAGGGTTCAATTCTGAAATATGATCAGCCATATCGCAATAAGCTTTAAGCGCTTTAGAAAACTTATTTGTAGTCCATTGACAATTTGAATCGTAGCAAAAATCATTCATAGCAATTTTTAAAGGAATAAGACAATCAGTATTGGGCGATTCAGTAGAAAAATAATTATTCGCCCAGTTCGTAAATTCTTTTGTTATTACTGATTCTGATTTTCTTTCTTTGCTGATAGCAGAAAAGAAGTATTGGCTTGGAAATTCAATCTGTTCAAAACGTTCTGTGAAACTTCTACTATTATCATTTGGTTTACAGTTAGTTGTAAATACAAAATAAATATCATTTAGAACTATTGGCTTTTTAGACTGACCTTTTCGGTTCTGAATAAAAGTTCCACCTTCAGGGAGCCAATGGGCAAAAGCCATATAGCCAAAATCTTCGGGCACATCATCAACAATGATTAGCCGAGTTTCTTCTTTGATATCATAGCTAAGTTGCTCAATTAACGCATCGGCATTATACTTTTGTCCGTTGTAATATATTGCCTTATTACTACCGAAAAAGTTATGTAATATATTTGCGGTTGCTGTTTTTCCTGATCTGGCGGGACCGTAAAATATTTTTGCTTTCATAATTGAATGTTTTTAGAGTTAATTATTTAGGACTTAGCGGATTTGTAGTAAGGATTGCATAATAATCCACTTTATCAATAGTTAGAGGTTGCTTTGCAAGCTTAAAACCTGCAGCCTTATTGATTTTCAGGCTATCCAAAAGAGTTTTAGCTACAGCTGTACAATTGAACGAGGCTACGCCATCAGCGGTGCGAACAGCAAAGCCATCACCATCTTTAGAAATACTAAAATACCAGTCTTCGGGAGAGTCTTCATCGTTGACAATTTCGACTTTATCACCGGCATTAATTTAAAAAAAATCTGTTGTTGCTTTAGAAAAAGCCAATAAACCTGCTGATTTATTAATTCTAAGGGTGATTTCTCCTGTAGGAATAGCTTTTGAATTGACTGCATTAAAAATTTTTAGTTTCATAGTTGTAAATATTAAAAGTTAAACTTCACCTCTGATTAATATTAGGTTCATGCGCAAGCTTGAACCTATCTCGATGTACGTAATATTGGGGTAATCAACTTTGTTGATGTCCAAATGAGCGTCTTTGCATCTGCCTTTTGTACTCTTGTATTGAGTATGTACTTCTTGAAAATCTTCATCCAGCTTTTCCTTCCAATCTTCACCAATTATTTTATGTTCCCATGATTTAAACTTCTCGTGAAGTCTTTCCTCTAGGTTATTCTTGGAAACATACCATGTTATTTCTACAAAAAATTTATTCATATGATTGATTACTTTAGAATTTAGATACTTGTAATAAATGACCTTGACTGCGAACATTTAATATTTTTACACATGAGACGGGTTTGATATAATGCCGGAGCTTAGTAATGAAAACATCCATGCAACGAGCATTAAAATAATTATCGTCGCCCCATAATAATTCGAGAGCGGCTTTACGATCAAGCACTTGATTTTTGTTTACTGTTAACAGGTGCATTAAGCCTGCCTCTTTACGTGTTAACTTAATCTCAACGCCTTTTACAGAAAGTGTTTTAACCTGATAGTTGTAAAATAGCTCAGGAGTAATTTCAATTACTTCGGATTGTTCATTTGATATTGTTGTCATGCTCTTATTGTTTTTGTTTATCGGGCTGCAAAGAGTCCCAAAATGATGTTATTTCTCTTTGTTTTAAGTCAGCTTCATTAAGCCATTCTGCCGGAACGGAGTCCATCCATGCAGATCGTTCCATCCGAACGGAATCTATACTACCGAGAAAAGCCCTCGTTGTGTAGAATAAGCTATCGGCATTATTCATTTTATCAGCAATAGTTTCAATTACCATGCGTGACCTGGTAAACATGGAATGTAGGGCAAGCAAGGTGTCAAGACATTCTTGCCGATCTATTAGCTTACCGGCTTTTGCATCATCAATTACCTGTTGGAGTGTTCTTTTTGGCATAGTTGGCAATTTGTTTGTCTTTGGTATCCTTATTCATCATGTGTGCAGCAACCGCCTCCAAAACAACATTGAGTATGTCCGGTTGTTTATTAAGTAATTCAGTGATAAGTTTTGTAATACAATGCTTGCATCCGGCTGCTGATAAAAATGCTTTACCCATGTCATCATAAGCAGTGAGAATCATAAAAGGTAAATTCTTTTTTGCTGCTATTTTGATAGCTCCGTATATGTGTTCAATATATTCTTTTTCGTCCGGGTCGGTTATTGATTCCGGGACTTTTAGTTGTTCTAAAATTTCGTTGTTGTTTGTTTCCATAAGTTGTTTTTGTTTGTTGTTTTATTTGATTGAGAATTGTTCTGTTTGATTATCAAAGTAGATTTGTTCCTTGAATATACGGGAGAACTCATCATTCAATAGATTTAATGGTATATCAAATTCTGACTTTACGAAAGCTTCATTATTAGCTTCCCAATAGATTTCGATATCAGAAATAATAGTACTTAATAAATTTTTAGTTTCTATGCTATTAATAGCTTCAGCAAATAGGATTGTCCCATCACCATAAGTGTCAAGAAGAGAAATGAGATCAGCTTCATTAAGCTCATTCAGCAAATCGATTGTAATTTGTGGACTACTATAGAACTTTTCCGTAAAAAAAGGTTTCTTGTCCGTAGTTGTTTGTTCTTTATATTTCTGTAATTCTTCACGATCAATAAAAAAGCAGCAAACCATATATTTTCCTGTAAGTCCATATAGTTCTTTTCTGGCTTCGTCTCCGGATTCTCTTTCTGTTCCAAAACTGACGATAGAACCTCGTGGATCGTCTCTTACATCGGTAATTGTTGTTGACATTTTTACGCCTTGGTTGTTGTCGGCTGCCATCTTAAGAGCAGCTGTTAAAATTTCATGTGGATTCATAAGTTGTTTGTTATAAATATTTTATTTTCTTTTTTGTGCTTTTAATTTTTTCTACTTTGTAAGCTGTAGAAGGACCTTCTTCTTTGCTTAAACTCTGGCATAACAGTTCGGCATCTTTTTTATTCTTTGGCTCGCACATTGTCTGAACGTAATATCCTCTGAAGTACCGAGCAACTACATATTTCTTAATCATGTCATAAATTGTTTATTATTTTAGTATTTAGTCTTTACTTGTGTTTTCTAATGGGGTTTCAGGTAACTGATCTTATTCTTCCATTAATTTGTCTGCGTATTCTACAGCATAAGTTGCAGCCATCATTTTGTGCCCGCCAGCTAAAAGTCCTTGTAATGCTGCAGCTGCAAAATATTCACGTCGTGATATACCAGTACTCACTGCACTTGAAGGGAAAGCAGAATCGGGGATTCCATACTGTTCTTTAGTTTTTTTGTTAATCATAATTGTTTGTTATTAGTTAATATTTAAAATATTCTTCGTATTGTACTGTAGTCGTTAGAAAATTCATAGTTCATGTGTTCAACGATGTAGCGGTGAGCGACAACCAGAAACACTTCAATCTTGTATCCGGTAAAGAATTTCATCCAATCGAATGAAGTACCGGGATTCATTTGATTGAGATTGTGATATACGGTCTTTGCAGTAGGGCGAAATTTCTTTTCACCGATGCTGTTCTTTAGTTTTTCAACTGCAGCGATTACTTCACTAATAGTCATTCGTGGGCTCAATCCATAGTCAGAAAGGCAAACCTTTGTCGTTTTGCTTTCCGGTTCCGTTGTTAGTTGTGTTGTCATCATCATCGTTTTCAATAAAGTTTATTTCTTCCTGTGTTCTGACATAAATCATTTCGACAGGCTTATCTTTCTCAGTTTTACTCTTCCGGATTATACGGCCTTGAGAGTTCTTAAACTCGACAGGATCGAGTTCCAAAATATGAGGGGCATATCTGCAGTATGCTTTAAGTGCTTTGGTAAACTTATTTGTAGTCCATTTACCTTGTTTGGTTTCGTCCATGAAGTCTTTGAGGGCTTTGGCACGTTCGATAAGATTATCGCAATTCGGAGAACCGGGAGAGAAGTAAACTTCTGCCCAGTTGTAGAAAACATCTGTCATTTCGGTGCGCAAATTACGGTCTATTACGTTTGCCATCGGCGGCTGTATCTTCACGCCATCACCGACAATGGACAGGTAGAACTGGCAGCAGTCAACAAAAAAGTTTATATCTGCATTCCATTCGGCATCAGTATAATTTTCACGGAAAAGGTTTTTCTTAAAGTCGTCGTAAATAGTCCGGGTTTCTTTATAATCGTTGTCGGCAGTCTTCTGATGGTAGTAGTCTGAAAAGACTGCGTACAGGATACGGCGCTCTGTGGACGGGTCGAACTTGCGCAACGTATAGTTACTGGTAATACAGAACTTAGCGGCCTTGTCGAATGATATTTCATACGATTTGGTAAACTTAGGGTTGACGGTAAGGTCACCGGTGACAGCATCGAAGAAAAACCCGAAAGGCAGGTATTGATCTGCATCATCTATCAGAATGTAATCAGTATGCTCAGTTACGTTCTCATAGATGTGATTGTTTTCGGTCAGCTTCGGATTTCGTCCGGAAAGGGTGACAGATTTCATAAAAAGGCGAAGTGCTTTAAAACAGAATGATTTACCTGATCCACCGTTACTTTCGTCATTTTCGGCTATCTTGTTATCCATAGCAAAAACACACCATGAACGGTTTTCGGCTTTATATCGGTGGAGTAGGTAGCCAAGGCAGAAGATCTTGTTTATAAGATGCTGCTTTTGCTCTGCAATTTCTTCGGGCGAAAGACGTTCACCATCGATGGCAAATTTAAATTTATCCTTATACTGTTGGAGCTGATCGGGAAGTTCTCCTTCAATTTCAAATTCTTTTCTCCAAAAAATACGGCTGGCATTGATCAGATATTTTAAGAAATTACTGGAGTTGCTTTCACTTATCTTGATGTCCCATTTAACAGATTCATCGTCTTCGCCTTTGTTTATTATCTCTTTAGTGATGGCAAATGACGGTTCCAATCTCTTCACCGGATGCTTAATCATTTCTTCGTCCCATACCTGGCGGTTGATCACACCGGGTTTATACTCTTTGACCTGAGAAGCTGTTACTTCCCATGTAGCGTTCTGGAAAAAGAAGAACTGTGAATGAGGCGTATAATCGTCGAAGTTAAGTTCTACTCTGTTAAGTTTTATATTCGATTCGGTGAGCCTGGTTGAATTATTTACAGCGTTACGGATTTCTACAGGCATATATCGCTCTGTAACGAAGTTCAGGAGATAGTCTTTGATGTCTGCCGATCTGATCTCTTTGACCGTATTGCCTTCGATTCGGGCAAACATACGTCCGGACTTAGAATTTTTGTCGTCGATAGCTACGAAGCCATTGCAGCGGAGAAAGTAAGTAACATAATCGGAGTTGATATCCAACTTCTTTTTTCCTTTTTCTTCGACGTATTCCCAAAAACGAACAGGACGAGCCAAATTAAGCAGGTCGCGGAAGCGGTCTTTTTCCGGCTTAATCTCGCAAAAGTCACGGAAGTCTTTGCGGGGTTTACCACGCTGATCGTAATATTTTCGCAGGCTGTCAGGAAGCCATACGGTATATATGTCCATATATTTCAGAGCACGCTCAAGACCTAAGCGAACGCCTGTTTCATCAATGTCGGGAATCTGATATATACGTTCAACATAGCGGTTAATCTCTCTGTATTCGCTTTCTGCCAGCTTGTAGCCCTCGGAGTTGAACCATAACGGAATATAGTTATGCGCTTTGACACAAAGTGCATCACGTTCGCCGGAGCATATAAATGCTTCAGGAAGCTTCTGCATTTTATAGTCTTTATTTTCGTTGCCTTCGACGGCACGGAAACGTTTTTCTTCATCATCATTGAATTTTTGGTATATGGCTTTCAGTTCGAAAAGACCATTGATATACTTCTGTGGTTTCTCTCCACTGTAGAAAAAGCGATATTTCTTATCCGAGTTTAAAGGCTGATAGATTTTATAAAAACGAGCTTCTTTTCCATGCTCGATATGGCGGCATTCGCGAATGAAAATAGGATAGTTTTCATTGCTCGAAATGGTTGTAGTCTGACGGTTACGGGTTGTTTTATAATATTCTACGGCAGAATATTTCAAAAGGTCGCAATGCTCCTGTTTTACGTGAGGACCTAAAACTTTGAGTTCTGAATCGGACATTTTCTCTTTCAGAACGAATACGAAAAAGCCGTCAGGTTCGTCTTCAGTTGCAGGTGATTTTCGGAAATCCGCTTTGTTTATTTCGGGGTTGATGGCATCAGGCACGACATTAAACAGATTGGCTAGATAATGAATTGCTTCGGGCAACTTCATATCTTTTTCGTTCATACAGATGTCTACCGGAGACATTGCTTGTTCGCTTACGCCATAATCGGTAACACGCCAAAAAGTTTCACCATTGCGCCCTGTAATAAGTTTTATATAGGCTGACGGTGTATCGTCCGTTTCTCGGATTTTAAAGGGTACATTCTTTCGATTATATACTTCGCGTGCCTGGGGATAAAAATGCAATATTATATCCAGGCCTTGATTTGTTTTGTCGTATAAGTCTTTAGGAGTTATCATATTGATATACAGCGTTACATATTTTACAGTGATTTATCGTGTGCAAGGTTATCACAAGCTTGTGAGCCAGTAAAAGACAAACTTTGCCAAGCGAAATAGCAGGAACCAACCAATTGCAGTTATTACCGGAATAATAATCCAGATGATCACTGCTGTCCAGTTTGTTTTATATGCTTTCGATTTCATCTGCAAGCTTTTGCATTAGTGTATATATGATTTCTGTAAACTTTTTTGAATCAAATAGAGGTTGTGGGACGATATATATTGTTGATGCGTGGAGCCTCTCACTATAATAACAGAGGTCTGTATCTATCTTTATTATTTTGGATGACTCTAGCTCTGCAAGTATCCATTCTTTTAATTTTTCGTTGTGCAAGCCGATTGCAAAAGGATACTTTTTATCAGCTAATCTTGAGTCAAATTCAATCATATGGTAAGCTGATTTTACCATTATTCTGTCTCCAATTCTTTCAGTGAATATTTTAGTTACCATAATTTTTGGGGTTTTATATCAGTGCATTCAGGTAGTGTCGAGTAATTTTTACCATTTAAGACATACGACTGGAAATATCGATGTCCAGATTTATTATGAAGCTTCAGTAGCTTGCAGCAAGTGCATTTCTCAACCCGGTAACATCCGGGAAAATGCTCTTCTGTTCCGGTATCGGGTTGCCATTTATGCCGTTTGCGCGGTGTTGTCATACTATTTTTTCTTAAAAAGGTTATACTTGGTTGCGTGTAGGAAAAAATCGCTAAGAGAATGAAGATTAAGTTTTCTCAAAGTATTGTCTTTATGTTTCTCTACAGTCTTGATAGATATAATCAGAGAATCGGCAATGTCAGTAGTTTTATAACCTGAATACAGCAATTCCATGATTTCAAACTCTCTGGGAGTAAGGTGGCTATTGAACTGAGGATTGCAAATAATATTGTGATACTTGCATTCTCCGATTCTTGGACATTTCACTTCTTCAAAATTGAAAGCTCCATTGTGATCAATATCCATAATAGAGTCAAATTCACCAAAGTTGCAACGCAATAACCGGCGTGCCATACGGAACCGATAGTTGAGCCTATTCAAAGAAAATCTTGTATATTCTTCTGATAATGCGGTGTAACATTCAGGATAAAACTCAGCTGTATAGTCGAGCAGAGCATCAATAAAAGCTATATGCTTTTCAGAGAGGGTAAAAACAGGCTCACCAAAAGGACGTACTTCTACATCACCATTGGGTGTGTTGTTGAATTCTATATTTCTCAGATCAAACATTTTGCGCCTCTTTTTTAGTTTTTTTCTTATTCATATCCGGGAAGAGTTCTTCTACTGTTATTCCTGTAATTTTCGATATTGCTTCAGCCTGTAGTTTTGTAGGATCTTTCTTACCGGTCAGTAACCGGTATACAGAAGCCTGACTCAAGTCACAAGCTTGCATTATATCGTTGAGAAGTTTCTTCTTCGGATCCGGTAAATTTTCATAATGTGTTTTCAAACTCATACTGTAAATCTTGTATTTGTAAATGATTTATCGTGTTTTGCTGTTGTTGCTGTGAGATAATTTTTATATTTGTGAGAAAATGTTTCTCATTCTGCAAATATATGAGTAACATTTCACATTTTAAAACATAATTGGGATTATTTTACCATATAAAGAGGAACTACTCTCTAAATATTTGAAAATGACAGGGAAAGAAATCAAAAAAAAGAGGAAAGAATTAAAACTAACTCAGGAAGAGTTGGCTAAAATACTTGGGGTTGATCGTAAAACTATTGGAAACTATGAAAATGATCATGTTTCAATCCCAGAAACTAAAAGCGAAATGTTGCGCAATTTCTTTTCAGGCAATGTGTCGGGAAGCAATATAATGGTTGGTACTAATACAGGTAATATTGCCGGTGGAAATTTCATTTTAGTAGAATTACCTGAATTCGGCAAACAAAAAATAATAAAGCCCGACGGAACAATAATAATAGAAAGCATATCATCAAGTAAAAACTCTGAAGAGGGAGATTTTCTGATGGACAAAGAGAAACAGACTCTACTTGAAAAAATAGAGTTGCAACAACAGTTAATTAAGTCTTTACAAGATCAGCTCGCCATGTATAGAGATAAGAAGTGAATACTCATAGTATAGATTTAGTATTTGTCTTTCGATTTAGAAGTAAAATTAACATATTTAACTCAATTAAATAAAAAACAAATTAACATTTTCAGGAAAGTGTTTTAACAAAAGGAATATGGCTGATTTCAGCCGGCACAAATACGGTACAATGATGTAAAATTTGCGAATTATGATCTTTGATTATCAGTGTTTTATGTTAAGGTTATTCAGGAAATAAAATCCGGTCTCCGCAACTAGAAAGAAAAAGCAATCTCAAATGAGGTTGCTTTTTTGGTTTTATATTAAATGGTTGAGGAATTTGATAAATTCTATATTTTGGAAAATGTCATTAAAACATGCGAATCCTTTTTTAAGAGAAGTTTTCCATTCTGTATAGTATAATTATTAACACTACCAATAGTTTTATAAAACTTACTATGCCAATATACAGAAGGATGGCATGCCCTACTTGTAGTTAAAAAGCTTGAAAAAGAGAAATTATTCCTATCAACAAAAATTATTTTGCTACTATAATTGTTGCAGCCATCATAGCCACTCACTCTACCATCACTGCTTATTCCTAATGTCAGAGTTTTATCATTGCTAATAATATTCATAAAATTCTTATTAATATCAGTTCTTAAAGTTTCTAATTCCCATTCATTAACCATATCAAGAGGTATAGGTATTTCCTCATGAAGTTCTAATTCCGAACTGTTAGTGGAAACTTCATACTCATTGTTTACAAGATACTGAGTATTACAAGATAAAAAAGAGAGAACAAGGAAAATGCACATAATGCGGATTTGATTCATATTGATAGATCTAGTGTCGTATGGCTAATTCACAAATATAAGAATAACCTCAATAATCTTCTCCCAATCCTCAATAAATTTGTTCTATAATTCAATAGAGTGTCTAACTGAAAAAGAAAAAGCAACCGATAATTCGATTACTTTTACTTTTCATAAACACTATTAGGTTGAATTATAAATCACTCAAAACAACAACTACACAACTAGTCTTTTATATTAATTAGCAGTATAAAATCCCTTATTCGCTTATAATACCGGGAAATATTTACTTCCGAAATAAACATCGACAATAATATTAAAGACCCTCCAATCACTGTTTTGCTTGTAATTCCTTCATTTAATAGAAAATATGCAAAAACAGTTGCAAAAATAGGCTCGCATAGATAAGTTAAAGCGATCTTTTCGGGCTCGATATATTTTTGAGCTATATTTTGTATACAATACATATAGGCTGTTGATAAGATACCAACAAATAATAAAGCCGTCCATATATCAATAGATAAAGGTATAACAATAGCGCTTGCTCCTTGCGTGACCAAAGCTAATGCTCCGCCTAAAACAGCACATGTAAACAACTGTACTATAACAAAAGGACGTGCATCAAGAGCCGATTCAGAAGATGTATCTATTGTACTTACCTTACCTACGTATAGTACATAGGCAGAGTAAAATAACGAACCTATAAATACAAATAGATCTCCGACTCTGAAATTTGAAAAACCCGAAGACATTGCAATTGTATACAATCCGACTAAAGCTAAAATACAAGCAGCCCACATTTTAGGCTGTATTGCCTTTTTCATAAACAAAAATGCGAATAAAGGAATTAGAACAACTTCTATTCCTGCAATAAACGAAGCATTAGAAGAGCTTGTATATTTTAAGCCTACGGTCTGCCAGCTAATACCCATGAAAAGCAATATACCTGAAATCAATCCTTTCCTGACAGTAGACCTATCCAACTTCAACACCTGCTTATAAAAAATCAGGGATAAAGCCAAGGCCGCGATAAAAAAACGATAAAACATAAATGTATAAGGGGAGACAGTCTCAAATGCTTCTTTAGATATTGGGAAGGATATTCCCCAAAAAGCAGTCCCTAATACCATAAGTGGCAGATAAATCTTAATCTTGCTCATCAGTCAAATAATTTAAATATATCCATATTAAACTATTAGGGTATGCAAAGATCTCTTTACAAAAGGACACCCAAACTTCCTATTTTCTTCCCTAACGATGAAGAGTGGGTCAAATATTCCTTATCTGGGGTGCAAAATTACATCATTTTGACAACATTCCAAAATTAGCTGTAGCAAATAAATAATAATTTAACACATCAAATATACTCTAAGTAATTAAATACAGCCGACACGAGTATTATAAAGCGAATCTCAACAAAAATAATTAACGATAGATTCCCAAATAATAAGAAATAATACGAAGAAAGGATCTAGGTCAGATTGAACTAATATCCTATATTTGTTGTTTATTACAAAAAGAACGTTAAAACAAACTATATTGATTATGAAAAAATTATTATTGGCGTTTTTCATTACCGCTGCACTTACAGCTTGTGGTACTGCATACAATTCTCAACTAAAGCAAGTTGAGTTGGGCATGACCCAAAATCAGATTGTATCATTGATGGGAGACAAATATACTGTTGTAGAACAAAGAGATCAGAACAATCAAACCTTAGAGTATGTAGATCGCTACAAGAATCATTGGTATTTTCAATTTGTAGACGGACGTCTTTACAAATGGCATAAAGAAACTGAATAATTAAATATTAATAAAATAAGAAGAAGGATAGTTGTACAACTATCCTTCTTTTGTATGATACCTTTTCATTATTTTCCTTATACAGAAATATGCAAAAGTAATAAACAGGCTCTTTGTCTTAAATCATTTTTATCGGTATATTTGTTGCAAATAAAAATCAAAAAGCATGAAACATATATTTGGATTGTTGCTTGCAGCACTACTATCAATAACTGCAAATGCACAACGGTTAGACCTCAGAGATATTAATTCGGGAAAATATTATGCCCGCGGCGTTCAGCCAGTCACCTCGTCTGCTGATGGCGAATCTTATTTTCAGTCAGACAAGGAAAATAAAATGATTATTAAATATTCATATAAAACAGGTTTGCCAACCGACACTATATTTAACGTTAAGAAAGCGCGAGAATGCACATTCGATTCATTTCAAGGATTTATAATTAGTCCTGATGAAAAACGCCTTCTTGTATATAACGACTCCGAATCTATTTATCGTCATTCGTTCAAA
This sequence comes from Dysgonomonas sp. Marseille-P4677, assembly GCF_016652235.1. GTDB lineage: Bacteria > Bacteroidota > Bacteroidia > Bacteroidales > Dysgonomonadaceae > Dysgonomonas. The sequence goes on along the minus strand of NZ_JAEPKU010000053.1, from coordinate 13,321 downwards.
GCAAACTACTATTATTATGATGTACGACGTAAATTAGTACGTAAACTTACTGAAAACAAAGAAAAGCAGTCAATTCCGACATTCTCCAAAGACGGACGCATGTTAGCATACGTGGTCAACAATAATATATGGCTTTCTAAATTTGATTATGATACAGAATCTCAAGTAACCAAAGATGGAGAATTAGGTAAGATAATCAACGGTGGTACAGATTGGGTATATGAGGAAGAATTCGGAACGACAAAACTAATGGATTTCTCAGCAGACGGAAGATTACTAGCTTTTGTTCGTTTCGATGAATCTAACGTTCCCCAATATTCGATGCAGATGTATGAAAATAAACTATACCCTACCTTGTTTTCATTTAAATATCCGAAAGCGGGAGAAACCAATTCAGTAGTTACTTGTAATGTTTTTGATATCGACTCTAAAACAATACGCAAGATGAATATTCCCCAAGGTATGGAATATATCCCCCGTATAGAATTTTTACCTACCGGAGATGAACTTGCTGTTATGACTCTTAACAGAGACCAAAATAAGTTTGATCTTTACTATGCCAACGCGCGCTCGTCTGTTTGCCGATCGGTGATACATGAAGAAAACAACAGGTATATTGATTCTGAACTATTTGACAACATTCACTTTTTTGGCAACCAATTTATCTATATGAGTGAGAAAAGTGGTTATACACATATATATCTGTACGATAATACAGGCGTAATGCAAAAACAACTTACTAATGGCAATTATGATGTAACCAAGTTGTTAGCCGTTGATCCTGTATCAAAAATTGTTTTTTATGAAGCTGCGGAAGATAGCCCATTACAGCGCGCAATATATAAAGTGGATATAGTAAAAGGGCTAAAAACAAAGCTATCCGTAAAACAAGGAACAAATAACGCTACTTTTAGCGAGAATGGTAAGTACTTTATCAATTCATATAGTAATTCTACTACACCAAGAATAACCACAGTACACGATGCTACAGGCAAAGAACTACGTGTATTAGAAGATAACGCATCCTTGCGCAACACCTTGACTTCACTTAGCCTTGCTAAGAAAGAATTCATTACGGTTAAATCTGCGGATGGCAGAGACCTCAATGCATATATTATGAAGCCTGCCGATTTTAATGCTTCACGCAAATATCCATTGGTAATGATACAATACAGTGGTCCAAACTCTCAACAAGTATTGGATAGTTATGGTATGGATTGGACTGACTATCTGGCTACACAAGGCTTTATTGTGGCCTGTGTTGACGGACGTGGAACAGGAGCCAGAGGCGAAGAATTCAGAAAATGTACATACATGAATCTCGGTATTTATGAATCGGATGATCAGATTGCAGCTGCAAAGCACTTCGCTACACTTCCATACATCGACGGTAGCAAGATAGCCATTTGGGGCTGGAGTTATGGAGGATACAATGTATTGATGAGCATGAGTCGTGGAAATGGAATCTTTAAGGCTGGTGTAGCTATTGCGCCTGTAACAGACTGGAGATTCTATGATTCTGTCTATACAGAACGTTTTATGCGAACCCCACAACAGAATGATTCCGGATATAAAGCCGGATCACCTGTTAATTTCGCAAATAAACTGGAGGGAAACCTTTTATTAATACATGGATCTGCCGATGATAATGTTCATTTTCAAAATACAATGGATTATGCAGCAGCATTAGTGAAAGCAAATAAACAATTTGATATGTTTGTCTTTACAGATAAAGATCATTCGATACGAGGTGCTGCAAATCGGACTTATTTATATGAGAAGGTTATTAAGTTTTTAAAGACGAATATGTAACAACGATTTTTATATAATATAAGAAAGCATGGATATATGTCCATGCTTTTTTTATTGCCTCCAATTATCTATACATTTTGCACTCTCTGAAAGTAGAACAACCATAATTGTCTATATTTAGAAAAAGTAACATCATTAAAATAAACATATAAAAGTGTCACTTTTGTCACCTTTTGGGATCTTTGTCACTATAATACAGAAAATTAATCTATCGGTACAAATGGACTATATTACCTTATCTATCGATGATAGTATAAATAGATGACTTTTTAACCCTTCGTATTTTCATTGGAAACATTGTTAAGGTTATCTTTGTTTTATTGTTCGAATAAAATAAATCTCAAATAAATGGAACACGTAAGAAAACCAGAGTGGTTAAAAATAAAGCTCGGAGGGTCTGATCATTTCTCCGAAACTCTAAATATAGTAGAATCTCACGGATTACACACAATATGCTCGAGTGGAAGATGTCCTAATATGGGCGAATGCTGGGGGCGTGGTACTGCAACCTTTATGATAGGTGGAGATATTTGTACCCGTTCGTGCAAATTCTGTAATACAAAAACAGGACGTCCTTTGGCTCTTAATCCTAACGAACCCTCGAATGTAGCCAAATCGATTCAGCTGATGGGTCTTAAGCATGCAGTAATTACATCTGTAGACCGTGACGACCTGCCCGATCAGGGGGCACAGCATTGGGTAAATACTATCAACAAGATTCGTCAGGTAAACCCATCAACTACAATAGAAGTGCTTATCCCTGATTTTCAAGGAAAATTTGAGCTAGTGGATATGGTTTGCGAGGCAGCACCTAACGTTATTTCACACAATATGGAAACTGTTAGAAGTCTTACACCCAAAGTGCGTAGTGCGGCCAAATATGATGTAAGTCTCTCTGTATTGAATCGTATTGCTGAAAACGGGTTGAAGGCCAAATCGGGTATAATGTTGGGATTAGGAGAAACGACTGAGGAAATAATACAGTTGATGGACGATCTTAGGGCATCAAACTGTTCGGTACTCACAATGGGACAATATCTACAACCATCACGTAAACATCTGCCTGTTGCAGCATATATTCATCCCGATGAATTTAAACGACTAAAGGAGATTGCTCAGAGTAAAGGATTTACACATGTAGAAAGCGGCCCTCTGGTACGTTCTTCTTATCACGCTGAAAATTGTTTATAAATATATTGTTTACTTGTTAATACTCGATTAATCAACAATTATACTATCAAATCCAAGTATTTCAATTAATTTTGTCAGTCCTTATAATGCTTCCGTACTGAAGCATGTGTGAATATAATCGTAAACAGACATTTGGTAAGTGTATAATGGAATACAGGTTAAATAAATATATCAGCAATTCGGGATATTGTTCCCGCCGCGAGGCCGACCGCTTTATAGAAGAAGGTAGGGTTACGATCAATGGTAAAAGAGCAACTGTAGGTATGCGTGTGCTACCAAAACAAAAAGTGAGAGTAAACGGTGAATTGATCGTAAACGATATAGAGCCTATATACATTGCCTTTAATAAGCCTGTCGGCGTAGTTAGCACCACGGATCCTTTGGAAAAGGATAATATTGTAAACTATATCAGACATGAACAACGCATATTTCCAATAGGACGTTTAGATAAAGATTCCCAAGGCCTTATTCTGTTGACAAATGATGGAGATATCGTAAACAAGATCTTACGAGCGGGCAATAATCATAAGAAAGAATATCTGGTAAAGGTAAACAAACCTATTACTAAAGATTTCTTAACTCGTATGGCACAAGGAGTACCTATTCTCGATCGTGTCACAAGACGTTGTGAGATCGTCGAAATTAATCCTTTTATGTTCCAAATTTCGTTGATACAAGGTTTGAACAGACAAATACGACGTATGTGCGAGTATTTCGATTATGAAGTTGTCAAGTTGGAACGTATTCAGATAATGAATATAAAACTAGGTAATCTGGGGCAAGGAAATTGGAGAGACTTAACTCCATCTGAACTTGAAGGCTTATTTGACATGCTCGAAAATTCGGAAAAGACAGCCAGCTCTAAAAAACCAGCCAACAGTAATAAAGCCTTTAACAGAGCATTAGAGGAATTCGATATAAGAACTGACTACCGCAAAGCCAGTATAGCTGCAAAATATCAGAAAAAGGAAAAAGGGACTCCGAAAGAAAGAACTGAAATTCCGGAAGCAAAAGAGGGAGGAAAAGCCAAACCTAAAAGAACAGGCAAGGCTCCGAGTGGCCTAAGAGTTGGTAAACAAAAAGTTGTAGCTAATAGACCAAAAACGAAATCGAAACCAAAGACTGGTCCTAAATCGAAAAAGAAAAATATTCAATAATCGCAATACAACTACTGATTCGTTACTGACTAAAGTACAAATAATATGCGCCCGACTTTAACTCTATTGTCTGGCTGGTATTCGCTATATCTAATATGTTCCCCGTAAAATAGTCTACCCATGTCCCCTTTTTTCCAAAGTTGATCATTACTTTGAGCGTCTCCACATCAAAGTTTGCAATAGCGCAAACATAGCCTGTCGATGATTTAAGTAGTATTTGCTTAAAGTCATTAACTAAATTAATAGTGTAGTCGGAAGTAGAAAATATAGGATTTGTTGAACGCAGTTTATTCATCTTTGCATATATATCATAAAGAGCTTTTCTTTCGGAAACATCATAATAATCCCAACGTATGGGTTTCTTTCCTAAACGATCATTATTCAATTCATAATCATAACCCAACTCCCCAAACTGCCAGATCATTTTTGGGCCGGGCAAAGACATTAATATAACAGCAGCAGCTTCCGTCCGCTTTAATCCCACAGCCAAATCCTTTACATTATGAAACGGATTAAGATCACTTCCATAGCTATTATTCTTAAACATAATCCGTTCTTCATCGTGACTTTCCATATACGCAACCAGATTAGGCTTAATCCAATCCCTTTCTAAATATGACGCCCAACTAACATCTCCATTCGGTTTATTATAATCACCTATATATTTCCCCCAGCCCATTGTAGCTTCATTGAAGTTATAGTTTATATTACCCCATAATTTAATACCATAAGATGCTAGTTCTTTTTCTTCCTTATTATCTGCCAAATGCTCACATATCATAATTGCATCCGGATTTCGTCGTCTAATTTCGTCACATATCCTTTTAAGATTCTTTATCCGGGGAGCATCGTATGAATTTCCCCAACTATCATTTCCTGAAGCTGGATAAGGTGTATTGGAAAAGCCTTTAGTAAAGTCGAAACGAAATCCGTCTATCTTATACTCTTTCATCCAATAGGCGCAAACGCTATCGACAAAAGCTTGTGTATACTGGCTTTCATGATTAAAATCACTCCCCCATTGAGCATCAGGATTGGCAAAGTTTGATTTTTGATTATACCACGGATTTTCTGCCGATGGGGTTCCATCTGCTTTCTGATACATTTGCACCATCGGACTCTGTCCATAACTATGATTCAATACCATATCCATGATTACGGCAATACCTTTAGAGTGACATTCGTCTATGAATGCCTTATAATCGTAAGAAGTACCATAGGCCTTATCTGTAGCAAAGTAAAATGAAGGATTGTACCCCCAACTATCATTTCCTTCAAATTCGTTGAAGGGCATTAATTCAATAGCATTTACTCCCAGGTTCTTTATATAGCTTAACTTCTCCTGTACACCTGTGATACTACGTTTTTCGGTAAAGTCTCGAATAAGAACTTCATAAATAACCATATTAGTCGCATCCTGTAGTTTAAAATCGGGGACTTTCCACGAATATATTACAGGAGATGTATTTACTACCATAGACAAGCCTGTCGTATGTGTAGAAGGTGTTATAAGATTTGGGTAAATATCAGCTTCAATATATTTATCATTTACAGGATCTGATATCTTATCTGCATATGGATCGGCTATCCGAATAGAATTATCTATCAAATATTGACAAATATATTCCTTGCCCTTCTGTAAACCTCCTATCTTTATCCAAAACCGATCCCCATCCTTATTCATCCTATATGATTCTGATACCTGCCAATTATTAAAATCACCAATAAGATATACCGACTCCTTTGCCGGAGCAAAGAGTACAAAAGCCAAAGAATCATCGCTTATCCGAGTTATTCCATCTCTCAAAGAATGCGTAGATGGTATAGATGGTTCATCTGCTTTTTGATATTCAATCGTATTATCATCATGACAAGAAGTGATAAAAAATAAAAATAAAAGATAGAACAAATAAAATTGAAGTGTTTTCATAATGAAACCTTAATTAAATTATCTATATAGGGTCAAAACTATTTTATTTAATCATATTATAATTATCCTAACATGTAGTTTCTACATAAATAATTCTGCAAACGGTTGCATTATAAATTATTAAGAGTACGAATCAAATCAAAAAAGGGTTAATCAAAAGGCTAACTATAATCATGTGTTTCACAACATATAATTATTTACAAGATATATTTAAACCAAACACACAGCTAACAGTCTAAAAAATATAGAAATATTAATTTAATATTAAATAACAAATATAAATAAGTAAACAAAACTTTAATTCTACCTAAATTCTCTATTAGCAATAGTAAATAATCATCATTATAAACAACTAATACTTTATCATTATGAGAAAGTCAGTACTCCCTATATGCTTAAGCCTATTTTTATTACAACAAAGTTGTAGTGAAAACCCGAATAAAAAGATTGAGAGTAAAATAAATGATACTATTCTCATCGCACCCCAAAAAGCTCAAATCAGTGCTCCATCAGTTTTTAATAATTATGAGACTGAGAATGTAATTAAACATTACAACAAGCTCAATTCTAGTTTTGTAGACAGCAACTACGCTACAGAACCATATATGAATAACTATAACGGAAACTTCTATTTATTGGCAACTACTATAAAGGGAATAGAAATCAATAATAATATTACGAGCAAACTATATCCTTTAAACAATTATGACGAGCTAGATTTTTATTCAGAAAATGAACCTTATAATGATAATTATTATATACATTATGATAACTACGATTATTATCCTTCACATATAGAAAACAATTACTATGAAACAGGATATTATTATGAGAATAACTATTCCTCTCCCCCCTTGTATTCTAGCTACAACCACAATAAACCGAATCATCCAAACAAGACCAAACCACCTCATAAACCCAAACCGGGTATTCCGTCACACCCTAAGCCCCCTAAACCTGAACAACAAATAGAAAATATTAGAACTTCTGATAGACCAAAACCGGAATCTACAATAAGGGATGAAAAATCGGTTCAAACAAGAACTTCTGACAGGCCATCTCCTGAGTCTGTAAAAAAACTAGAAAATACAATAAAACTTTCTGAAATTAGGCAAGATCAAGAGCGTAAAGATGCTGAAAGCAGACGGCAAAGAGAACAACAAGAGAGACAAGATCAAGAACGAAAAGA
>NZ_JAEPKU010000053.1:0-5809 GCF_016652235.1 Dysgonomonas sp. Marseille-P4677 | reverse complement strand
AAAAGAAGCTGAAAACAGACGACAAAGAGAACAACAGGAAAGACAAGATAAAGAACGAAAAGAAGCTGAAAACAGACGACAAAGAGAACAACAGGAAAGACAAGATAAAGAACACAGTCGAAGACGCTAGCTACAATAGTTCAGATCTTAAAATATTATTAAACTAAAATACATTTTAATTATGAAAAAAGTACTATTATTCATATTAACTATATTTGTATTTATTGCATGCGAAGGTCCTATGGGAATGCAAGGCCCTACAGGGCCTCAAGGAGAACCCGGATACGGGACAAATTGGTATACAACAGCCATTACTATAGACAAAAGCGAATGGAAACTAATGGGAAATCCGAATGAATTAAATTCTTACTACTATGTAGACAAACCTTTTAAAGAATTAACACGTGCTATTTTTGATAATGGTTCTGTTATAGCCTACATTGAAACAGCAGAAGGAGTAAAGAATGGAATGCCTATGGTTCTCCATAAAGCCGAAGAGGATGAACTCGGAGAGTTTTTCTGGACTCAAACTTACGATTTCGATTTTTATCCGAATGGAATAAGCTTTTATCTCACTTACTCTGATTTTAGCACTAAAATAAAACCAGACTCAGAAACATTCCATATTGTATTGATTTGGTGATTAACCTTTTATTATACAAAAGCAGAGTCTGGTTTAATAGACTCTGCTCTTTAAATTATAAAATATTCTATTTTAAATATTAAATAGATAATACCTTTAATGTATTTAATAAATCCTGCTGAACAGGTTTATTCTTCTTTATAGCCTTAGAAAACGGCACATAAACTATTTCATCGTTTTGTATACCGATCATCACATTACGCTGACCATCTAGTAAAGCATCAATAGCCGCCGCTCCCATCCGACTAGCCAATATTCGGTCATTCGCTGTAGGAGAACCACCACGCTGTACATGTCCTAGTATCGTAACACGGACATCATATTGAGGGTATTCAATTTTCACACGCTCAGCCATAGCCATAGCACCTCCGGTGATATCTCCTTCAGTAACAAGAACAAGGCTACTATTTTTACTCTTTCTAAATCCGTTTGAAATAAGATCAGCTAATTGGTCTTGCTGCAGCATCATTTCGGGTATAATAGCCGCCTCAGCCCCTGAAGCTATTGCGCCATTCAGAGCTAGAAATCCACATTCACGCCCCATAACCTCAATAAAGAATAATCGTTCGTGTGAACTAGCTGTATCACGTATTTTATCTACAGCCTGCATTATTGTATTTAGTGCGGTATCATATCCAATAGTAAGATCCGTACCCTGCAGGTCATTATCAATAGTTCCCGGTAGTCCAACTATCGGATAGTTAAATTCCTGAGCAAATATACGAGCTCCAGTCAATGACCCGTCACCACCTATGACAACTAATGCATCTATGCCTTCACGTTGCAATGCTTCGTATGCTATCTGTCGTCCTTCCGCAGTCTGAAATTCTTTACTACGAGCGGTTTTCAAGATAGTTCCACCCTGTTGTATAATATTACTTACACTATTGGTTTTAAAAGGCTCTATTTCATCATAGATCAATCCTCTATAACCACGCATTATACCTTTTACTTCTAATCCGTTATAAATCGCAGATCGGGTCACAGCACGAATAGCGGCATTCATCCCGGGAGCATCTCCTCCCGATGTCAGAATACCGATACAATTAATTTTAGCCATAGTCTTACTCACTTATATTTTATTCTTTTTTGTCAATTTTAAAATGCCATACAAAAATAAGAATAAAATAACGGATATCGCTAACTTTTTTGAGCAATTTGACTAATGTTTAAGCAATCGAATTTCATCTATTTTAGCCTCTACATCCTGCATTTGCCATTTAGGTGTAGATGTGGCTCCACAAATACCAATAGAAGCAGTTTTACTTACAACATTCGGATCAATATCGGAAGGTGTTGTGATAAAATAAGAATTTGGATTATATTTTTTGCACTCTGCAAAAAGAACCTTACCATTCGAACTTTTTTCGCCAGCCACAAAGAAAATTATATCGTGCTTTAATGCAAATTCTTTAATATTCGGAATACGGTTGGATACCTGACGACAAATAGTATCGAAGAACTCGAATTTAGCATCGCCGATCATGCGGGATTCCATTATATCTATAATTTCCTGAAAGCCATCGAGAGGTTTTGTTGTCTGAGAGAACAAACATATGTTTTTAGAAAAGTCTAATTTTTCCAGATCTTCTTTCTTTTCTATAACAATAGCTGTAGATTCTGTTTGCCCTAACAAACCATTTACTTCTGCGTGTCCATTCTTACCATATATAACAATTTGAGTATTGTTATCTTTTTCATTATCATATTTATCGTGAATCTTTTTTTGCAAGCGTAAAACAACCGGACAAGAAGCATCTATAATCTCAATATTATTTTCTTTTGCTGTCTGGTATGTGGACGGTGGTTCACCGTGAGCTCTTAGTAACACTCTTGCATTTCTTAATTGTGCGAATTCTTCATGATTAATTGTTTTTAACCCAAGTTTTTCCAGCCTGTCGACTTCCAGATTATTATGGACAATATCACCAAGACAGTACAATATTCCTCCTTTAGCCAATTCTTCCTCTGCTTTTTTTATAGCATTGACCACCCCAAAGCAAAAACCGGATTTTGCGTCTATCTCTATATTACTCATTTAGTTTGTTGTTATTTGTTTGAATTTATTAAGCAACCATTGCATCTGTTCGTCAATGGTCATATATGAATTATCCAGCAAAATAGCATCATCGGCCTTTACCAACGGACTCTCTTCACGCGTTTGGTCCATATAATCTCTGGACTTTAAATTTTCTAATACTTCATCGAATGTAGTTTTTGCATCTCCTTTTGACCGTAATTCATCGAACCGTCTCTGCGCTCTTATTTCAGCATCTGCTGTCACAAATACTTTCAGTTCGGCTTCAGGAAAAACAACTGTTCCTATATCTCTCCCATCCATAACAATTCCCTTAGCCTTCCCCATCTCTTGCTGTAAAGCCACCATAGCCCGGCGAACAAAAGCAACAGCACTCACTTGGCTCACTTTTGAGGAAACCTCCATACTACGTATCACAGATTCTACATTCACTCCATTTAGATATGTCTCAGGCATGCCTGTATCCTTATTCAAATGAAACTCAATTTTTATATTTTGTATTTCGTTATGCAGAGCTGATTCATTTAATTTATCTCCATCGAACAGATCATGTTGTATGCAGTACAAAGTAACCGCTCTATACATAGCACCACTGTCTATATAAATATATCCTATTTCTTTCGCCAAACTTTTAGCCATAGTGCTTTTTCCATTCGAAGAAAAGCCATCGATTGCAATAACTATTTTTCTCATACTTTACTATAAAACATTCTACTGAGATGAATGTTTATCTATCGTTTATAAAATTATTTAATTTCTAAAGCACAAAGATAAACTAAATGTAATAAGAGAAAGTAAAAGTTACAATCATAAATACACATAGATTATCAAAGGAATCTATAAAATGAATAAAGCGTATCATCCTATCGAATAATACGCTTTAATAATAAATGAAAAATTTAATTCTCGTTCAACAACTGATCTAAATCGTTAGGCGAAAGATTCATAGCTACAATTACTCCTTTTTCGTCCAGTAAGTAATTTTTAAAGCCTCTTTCTAACTGATAACGCTTAAATAAATCGGATTGAACATCTCCTTTTACCATAAATTGATAATTCCTATCAATTTGATCCATCATTAAAGTTCGTTCATAAACCGATTCATTCTTGTCAAAAGAAACCGATAACATTTTCACTGGATAATTCTTTTTCTCAATCACATGCGAAAGAAGAACATTGTCCTTGTGGGAACTGGCATCGTAAGCAGCCCAGAAATTTACCAATACTTTTTGACCTCTTAGATCAGATAAATTAATTTTTGTTCCTGATTCGTTCTCTAAATTTTTAATATCAGGTAACAGGTTTCCCGGATAAATACCTTCCGAAAGACTAGAAGTTCTTGATGTATTAGATGATAAACTTATAAAGATTATGCCTACAACCAAGAAGTACTTCAGATACTTCATAAAATAATCATTAGGTTACCACTAAAGCCTTTCCCTCACTTCCCTCACAGAAAAGGAAAAGACTCTCCCAACTTTTGGGAACAAAATATAACACCTACTCTTAGGCAATTAATATTCTGTATTTCGGGAACAAAGTTAATCTTTTTTTTATCAAGGGCAATAATAATATCATTTATTTTCGAAGGCAACAAAACACAAACACCTGAATATAGGATTATTACAACATAATCTAGCAAAGAATCTCAACATTTCAATTATTCAAGACATAGATACTAATACGGATTTATCAGTAAGTGTTTAACTTACACCCAACCTCAATCATTTAGAAATATTACATTAAACTTTAGAACAAATCCAACAATTTTCACAAATTACATTTATTAAAATAGAATTATCCGTGGGAAATTTCATTCTTTTTTCATTTCTTTGTTTATTCGTGTACAAATAGGTTAGTAAACACAACGCACAATGATAAGATATCTATATATAATATTAGGCTTAATCACACTAAGCCTCGGCTTACTAGGTATAATCACTCCTGGCTTGCCAACAACCCCTTTTATTCTTCTTACTGCAGTATTGTTCGCCAAAGGTTCCCCTAGATTACATAAAAAGCTTATGGATAATAAAGTTACAGGTAAATACATCAAACGCGTCAATGAAGGCTTTAGTCTTAAAGGATTAGCTATATCAATCGGTTTGATGTGGTGCATGATCTTTTTTACCGCATTCGTCGTATTTAATTATGGTACAATGCGGTTTGTTATGATAGGACTCGGAGTAATAGGCACAATAGCGCAAATTATAGTATTGAGAAAGAAGAGAAAAAGAGCCGCTCTTATAAGGATAGAAACTGAAAAAGATAACATTGAAAACAGAAACAATCTAAAAGCCTCGTAAATGCTATAAAATATGTATAATTGTGTTATAAAATATATATGCATTGCTTTGAAATTCTCTGATATTTGTCTTCCTTTGCATAAATAGAAGAGATTAATAGATAAAAACGACAAAAAGCCGACTTATGGAAAACAAAAATGAGCAAGACAATCAAATACAAATAGAGTTACCAGAAGATATAGCGCAAGGAACCTATTCCAATTTGGCAATTATAGCGCATTCTTCTTCCGAATTTGTTATTGACTTTGTTCGTATTTTACCAGGACTTCCAAAAGCAAAAGTTCAATCCCGAATTATTTTGACACCGGAACATGCCAAACGCCTGTTATATGCGCTTAATGAAAATATCAATAGATTTGAAGCGCAAAATGGTACGATATCAGCAGACAATTCTCCCGGATTTTTGCCTCCCATAGTGGGCCCTATAGGGGAAGCATAGACAAAAAACATTTAATTATCATAACAATCAAACGAAAATCAAAATTCACAAAGAGATATAAAGTATTAAGATTTACAAGTAAGGCTGAACATTATAAGAAGGGTATTGTTTAAAAATTATAAGCCCAAATGTTTAACCTTAAATATAAAGTAAATTGGTTTTATCATTTTTCACATACAATAGATATGGAAGGACAGATACCTAAATTCAAATTCTTCGCCATGTTTAGAGATAGGTCTATAAATATGATAATAGAAAAAAAACTTTTAGCCTGCAATCTGTCTGAAACTCATCATTATGTTTTTAATGATAAGCTATTCTTTTTTCTGAAACTTTTAAATTCAAAAATAAACGAATTCAAACAAGGTTGAATCCTCATATAA
>NZ_JAEPKU010000052.1 GCF_016652235.1 Dysgonomonas sp. Marseille-P4677 | reverse complement strand
GTTAATAATAGATTAGAAGATTTTTTAGAATTATTATTATCATACAAAGAATGCTTATGTTGTAAATATTATTCCGAGATCAAAATAAAGGAACTTATTTATCTATTAAGAATTATCTATCCGAAGGAAGCCTTGGCTATGTTTTTCCGTGACGCCATTAGCTACGACTCTAGTTTTTCTCATTATATCATTCATAATTATCATAAATACAACAATCGAGCCGATTTAGCTGCAGCCATGCACATGACTCTATCCTCGTTTGAAAAACGTTTCAAATTGGTATTCGGTGAGTCTCCTCATCGTTGGATAAATAAACAAAGAACGAATAAAATATATCATGCGCTTAGTGTCGAAAAGACACCCTTAAAAGAACTTGCTACACGATTTGGATTTGCCAACAAATCATCTTTTAGCAGTTTCTGTAGCAGAAATTTCAAACTATCTCCTGGAAAAATAAGAAAAAATATGCAAACAAGAAACAATAAGAAACAAAATTGCGCAAATGAATAACCTTTTTTTTAACTAAAAAGTCTATGTTTGTATCCGTAATTACAAATGTAAACTTGGGACAAATTAAAGTAATTATCAACAACTTGGCTAAAAAACAAAGTAGTCTCTAAAAATATAGCCTAAAGAACGAAGAATAAAAATGCTTAAATAAAACAAAACGACAATTTATTTTTTTTATATATCTGACACATATATTAAGACTTAAAGAAACTGGTGAACAATATCAAATCATCAGTAAGTTTTAGCTGAGTTTACCCCGAAAGCTAATCCTTTATAGTCAAAATATGAGTAATCATTGATTATTTTTAGCTCTTATAAGCAGATCCAATTAAAATAAAGAAGACAACAGCATAGCTGAATTGGCATTCCTATATTAAAAAAGACAAGTTATAAAAACGAATAAACAAAATTTACAGAGAATCTTGACAACAATCCCGTATTGTATCACATACAAACTAAAACAAACTAAAATCAAAACAATTAACAAATTACATCTAAAAAAATGAATGAAGTAATTATTAAAAAAGGAATACTATTTCTAATATTATTCTTTTTCACTTCGGTAGTTTACTCCCAAGTAACTATTGGGGATGACATATCTCCCCCAAAAGATTATTCTGTTTTGGAAATTTCGACAGTAAATACCTTAGGAGGTTTGAGACTCCCACAATTAACCACGAGCCAAAGAGAGGCACTGACAACAGATGCCTTTAAGAATGATCCAAAGGCACAAGGCCTTGCCATTTATAACATGACAAACAATTGTTTCGAATATTGGAACGGTACAATATGGATTAGTCTATGTGGTAGAACACGCAAAACCGTCGTTAGCTCAGTTAATACGGATACAGTTGAGATATACCCGAGTACCCCTGTCGGCGCAGCTGATACGACAAGGAATCTCTATAAAGAACTAGATACCGAATTGACATCCTTCAAACCGATCTCTTTTCCGTCTAAATATTCGATTGACAACTACATAGACAATTCTAACAGATATATTACCGCCCTTCTTCCAATTGAGCAAAGCTCTATTTTGAAGACTGGAAAATCTGTTGCAAGACTTGAAAATATAGAGTCGAAAAAATTAGAATATATTGAAAATAACAATTTTAAACTCAATATAATTTCAATTACAAATTTAAATAAAGAATCATATAAGTAATATGAATAAAACACTAACACAAAGGATAATACTATTGTTTGTCTTTACTTTGGTTACATTAGGGATTCGGTCTCAGGTAACTATTGGAGACGGAACCCCGCCTCAGGGATATTCTGTTTTAGAGATCTCTACCTCAAAAACAAAAGGAGGATTGAGGCTTCCGCAGCTATCAACAGTTGAAAGAAACAGTTTGGCTACCACAGAGGGAGACAATCTTTCCTATGGGCTTGCTATCTTCAATACAACCACAAAATGTTACGAATATTGGAATAGCTTAGCTTGGATCAGTTTATGTAACGATGGCAACGACCCTCTTCCCTGTGATAACCCGACAAGTGCTTCTCCGGGTAATACGGAGCAAGAAGCTTTTGTTGATCAGTATATAATTCTAGGCCCTGTATCAGCAACCTTCGCTGTAGGTTCTACAGCAACGGCTAAATATCAGTGGTATAGCAATACGAGCAATTCAACTACAGGTGGTACTCCCATGATAGGGGAGCAAAGTAATACTTTGAAAGTATCTCATCCTGATGTCAGGACTTATTACTATTACTGTGAGGTGTCAAATGCAGTTTGCGATAGTGAAAAAAAATATGCAGGTGTATTTAAAGTGAACGTAAGGGCTACTCTCTGCGTAGCTCCCACTG
This sequence comes from Dysgonomonas sp. Marseille-P4677, assembly GCF_016652235.1. Taxonomy (GTDB): domain Bacteria; phylum Bacteroidota; class Bacteroidia; order Bacteroidales; family Dysgonomonadaceae; genus Dysgonomonas. Next base: position 25,590 of record NZ_JAEPKU010000052.1, on the reverse strand, counting down.
TAATGCCTAACACTGTTACAGCAATCACAGCAGAAGTTAAAAAAGATGTACTTCTAGGTGCTGTTACAGCAACAGTGTCGGAGGGGGCTTTGTCACCCTTATATCAGTGGTATTCGAATACATCAGCTCTTACTACAGGTGGTACTTCTCTTGGAGTAGATGGGCAAAAAAGCACTTATATAGCAAATGAATCTTCAGCCGGAATTTATCACTATTACTGTGTAGTGTCAAATGCAGCTTGCCCTACCGAACAAACGGCCTCCGGTCTATATACAGTAACCTTTACTTGTGACGGTCCACTAAGCCCTCTTACATCGAGTCGTCCTACAACAGTAACAACACTGGTTAACCAATACGCAGTTTTAGGTACTGTAATAGCAAATTTCCCTGCGGGTTCTACAACAGCGAAAGCTAACTACAAATGGTATACGGCTACTAGTTTAGGTCAGACTTCAGGTGGTACTGAAATACCTGGTGCTACTGATAACTATTATTCATCAACGAAAGCCGTTGCCGCACCTTATTATTATTACTGTGAGGTATGGAATGAAAACTGTCCTACTAAGGATAAAAGAGCTATTGCATATACTCACATTGTTGAAGCTGCACCTGTTAATTGTGCTCCTCCTACTACTATAAGCTCTCAGGGAAATCAAAGTATCACAGCACAAATTAATGAATTGGTAACTTTAGGCAAAGTAGAGGTAACCGCTCCCGCAAATTATACAGCTAAATATCAGTGGTATAATGGCAGTACAAATCAGCCTATTGATGGTGAAATAAGTAATACTTTAAAAATATCTCATTCTACTTCAGGAAGCTATACGTATTACTGTGAGGTATCAAATAGTACTTGTTCTAGTGCATCAGTAAAGTCCGCTACATATACCGTTAACGTTGTTTGTAATAGCCTTCAATCTGTAACATCGAGCCATTCAACAACAGTAGAAACACTTACTAACACAAGTGCAACTTTAGGTACTGTAATAGCAAATTTTCTGGCGGGCTCTCCAGCAAAGGTTAAATACCAATGGTATACGGCTACTAGTTCAGATCAAACTACAGGCGGTAGTATAATAAGTGGTGCTACTGCAAATTACTATTTAGCACCGGCACGAAGTACTGTCGGAAATTATTACTATTACTGTGAAGTATCGTATCAAGGCTGTGAAAATGAAGATAAACTCTCTATTGCATACACTCATCGAGTTACCACTACACCTTGTGACGAACCTACGTCTATTACCTCTGAAGGTAATAAAACAATGACAGTACAGGCTAACCAGCAAGTAACTCTAGGCCAAATAAAAGTGACAGCGCCTGCAAACTTTGGTGCTAAATATCAGTGGTTCATAAAAAGACCAAGTGAAACTGACTTTACTCCTATTAATAACGAAACAGCTAGTATTTTAAATATATCTCAATCCATTTTAGGAACTTATGAGTATAAATGTCAAGTAACAAATGCAACTTGTACCAGTAATCCACTAGTGTATTCCGCTATATATACCGTTACCGTTGTTTGTAATGGCCTTCAATTTGTAACATCGAGCCATTCTACAACAGTAGAAACACTTACTAACACAAGTGCGACCTTGGGTACTGTAATAGCAAATTTCTCAGCGGGTTCTCCAGCAAAGGCTAACTACCAATGGTATACGGCTACCGGTGCAAATCAGACTACAGGCGGTAGTATAATAAGTGGTGCTACGGCAAATTACTATTTAGCACCAGCACAAAGTATTGCCGGAAATTATTACTATTACTGTGAGGTAACAAATGCTGACTGTACAGATAATAAATACTCTATTTCATATACCCATAAAGTTATAACAAATCCTGTAACCCCTTGTGATTCTCCTGTAACTATAGACTCTCAGGGAAATAAAAATATCACAATGAAAATTGGTGAAGAAGTAACTCTAGGTGCTGTAATAGTGACTGTACCTGCAAATTTTTCTGCTAAATATCAGTGGTGGGTAAAAGCTCCGTCAGCGGCGAGTTCTGTTAAAGTTCCGGCTACAGAAGGAGGTCTGAATAGTATTTTGAAAATATCTCCTACCGCTATAGGTCAGTATTACTACTACTGTGAGGTGTCGAATGCCACTTGTGGTAGTACATCGATGACTTCCGCTACATATTCCGTTTTTGTTGAAGATGCTCCACCCGCTTGCGTTGGGCCTACTGGAATAACTCCGGGCAATACTACAAGTCATACAATAGAAAGTGAGCAGCTTCTAATTCTGGGTCCGGTAACGGTAACTTATCCATCTGGAACTCCAGCTTCTTCATATCAATGGTTTAGGAACGGTACTGAAATATCCGGCCAACAAAGTAATACATATACAGTAAAAGAAACTGTAAGCACACAAACAACTTTCACATATAAGTGTGTCGTAAAAAATGCAGCTTGTCCGGATAGTGGTTCCAAAGAGGTATCATTTACTGTTACTGTAAACCCTAAAGCGCCATGTATCGTACCTTCGAATGTGCTACCGACTGCTACAACTATCAACGCAATGGTTGATCAACTTATAGTTTTAGGTCCTGTATCAGCTACCCCTGCCGATAATCTTAGATTCCAGTGGTACTCGAATTCAACAGCTTCTACGACAGGTGGTCAGCCTATGGCTGGTGAGTTAGGCAAATCTTTAGGTCTTAAACTACCTGCTGGAACTCATTACTACTACTGTGAGGTATATTATGACGGATGTACAGAGAAAGCGAAATCCGGTCTGTTTACTGTAATCGTAGGAAATCATCCGGGAGATTTAGATCTTGGATCAGGAAACCTTTGGGGTGGCTCTTGTTTCGACATCAATCAATCGAACTTTGATGAAGTTTCATCTGAAAGTAATGCTAAACACGAAGCAATATGCGGTACTCAGACTTCTCGAACTGCAACTATGACCAATTTTGCGACATTAGCTCCCGTAACATATACCTTCAGAGCTCCGGGCACCGGCACAATAAATAATTTTCGATTTGTAGTCGAAGACGACCCCCGAGTTACAACTATCGAATATTATGACTATTCAGCTTCAGGAACTCTCGGTAATAATCAGATAGTCTCTCTGACTATTAAATATAAAACTACGCTTAATTCAGTTGAAGGCGGAATTTATGGTCGGGATAAAAACAATGCGGCAAGGGTTACGATCTATGCTGTATATAACGATGGAACAAAAGATGTAAGTATCCCAATGGTTGTGTCTATACAAGATTGCTCTTGTTGTCCGGGTGGAAAAATCGTAAAAAACGCAGGATACGTACAAATAAGCGAGATACCTGATAACCAGCTAGTCGGTACTAGTAAATTCCCAACTGCCTTAGAACCGCATTTTCAACCTACAGGAAGAGATCTATGTTGGTACGGATGGGATAGTAGAACTATAACATATCAAGCAAATAACTACACGAACCCTACTACTAATAGGACTTCACTCTACACAGGAAAGGCTTTGTGTGAAAATTTAACAGGGTGGCGCTTACCCAACGCATTCGAAATGCTGAAATCGAGGCAAGATCTTATTTATGTATCCAATTATATTTCTGGCTATGACGGTTCCGATCTGGTCGCAGCTGAAATTGCTTCCAGAAGTGCGTATGGTACTTACATGTGGTGTCTTTATGACACGTATTATTTGACATCCACCCTAGTAGGAGAAGACAAATATTTAATTGCATTTCCATCTGTTTATAATGGTGATCCGTTAGGAACCCAGGTGAGAACTATTATATACAATAAGTCCACAGTGTCAGCCGGTCGTGCTCGTTGTGTAAGAAGTCTATAATTATTTAGTAATCTATCTGCCCTGTGTTGTGGGGCAGATAGGTTATTCATATCGATCATTAAAAAAAGTATAAAGACTTGTTATTATCTGCTTTGTCATGCTAAATAATAAAAAAACAATATGCTAAAAAAAATTGGATTTCACATACTATTCTGTTTTGCCTCAACTTTGAGTATAAATGCTCAAATCATTCAACTTCAAACTCCATCTTTGACTGGGCGCAATGCAAAATGTTATTATTTCGAAGGCTCAAGAACCGATTCTCTTGAGACGGTTATAGGCAATTCGGGTAGAGCAACTTTCATGATCCCCAATGAAAATTACAGGGGAATGGCAGCTGTGACTATTTTCAACGCCGGAGGTATCGAAATAGCCGTTGACGAACCATTTATCTTGATAGATTGCAATGAAAACGATTTCAATCACGAAACAGTAGTGTTTCCGCAATCGAATGAAAACAACTTCCTAAAAAAGATATTCACAACCAGGAACAAATATGTGCAACAAAAGGGATGGTTACAAGCCGGAGAGCATATTTTCCCAAACTCTCCCCTACTTAGTCATTTGCAACCGGAGATAGAAAAAATCGACCTTGCTATGCAAATGTTAGATAAGGAGATAGAGGCTTCAGACCTCTATATATCGAAATACTATCAGTTGGGTAATTTTATGAATCGCCTTGTTGAAGCCGAACATAATGGCGATACGAAAATGGCAAAGCTTATCCGTCAGGAAATGGAAGACTCACTTGATATTACCTCTCTATATACTTCGGGGCGATTGTGGAACGATGCATTCAGCTATTATATAAGACTCTTCGACTACACCGAAAATAACGACACCAAACAAAAACAATATGCTCAGTCGGTATTAAAAACGTCACAAAGACTTACTTCTCCCTACTTTGAAGCATTTTTGGATGCCAATGTCAAAGAAACAGAATATTTTGGATGGCTCGATGCGCAACATCTGATCATAGAGGGATTACTTACCAAATACAAAGGCTTTAGTTCGTCTTATCCCAACTTGCAGCGAGCTATAGGCACATACTATCTGAAAATTAACAAGTCGTTACCTCCCATTGTAGGTTTGGCAGATAGTTCCGAAAATTACGACAAGCTATTAATAGCTTTTCACGATTCAGATTGTAGTTCGTGCATTAATGAAATGACACGATTGATGCAGATTTATCCAACATTGAAAGAAAAAGGCATACGTGTAGTTTCCATCGCTGCCGATATAAATAAAGATAGATTTGAAGCCGAAACCTCCCGATTTCAATGGAAAGACAAGCTTTGCGATTACAAAGGTTTTACAGGGGTCAACTTTTCCAACTACAATGTAATGGCCACCCCTTCATTCTATTTAACAGACAAAAAAGGAAAGCTTTTGGGCAACTATTTTAGTATAATGGACTTAGAAAGAAATCTGTAATAAAATACTGAAAAATAAGCTGAAATTACATACACTTTTTTACACAAGACAAAGTATCTAGTAAAATACATTTATTTACTCTAACATTTATTTTTGTTGCTTTGTTTCACATCCTTAAATCATTACCAAGACTCTAATGTTTCCTTTTCGTTAGCCTTAGGTCTGATATGAAGATCCATCAACAGATAGAATTTATTCACTGAAGATGGATCTTTATTCTTCCAAAACAACAGGAAAATACCTAAAATAGGTACTGATAAAAATTATTACTTCATAAAGGCATCGAATTCGTTCGATGCTTTTTTTATAAGTTTATGTATCGATGCTGGAGGATTAAAGAAAAGTGAACCTTCGGCAGTCACTCCGCTTTTGCGAACTACGCGATTCCATATTCCAATAATTTTACCATTGTGAAAAATAGTCGGTTTGAATACACCATTACTTACTATCACTTTCTTTTGATGTTCCAAAGCCAATGATTCCTTGCGATCTTTATAGCTGATGAATAATTCATCAAATGCAGGAAGGAAGTGAATATGATCCTTGTCTAATTTATAATTGAGGCAAGAATCATGTAATATATATGTCTGTGCATCAAAAATCTCAAATATAAATTCCTTTCGGATAGATTCAACCGCTTTCCTGGCATCGGTGGCAGTTAGTCCCGACCACCATATAAAATCTTGTAAGGTAGCCGGTCCATGACTTCTGAAATATTTATAAGCAAGCCTGTATAATGCTTCATCCCGGCTTATTTCAGAAGGTTTAGGAATCCTGTTCTCCAATAAATCATAGGTTTGTTTTTTCCCTCTTACGATACCATTACAGACAATACCATCCTGTTCGGCATGATACATAATATGAGTAAGAATAGACCGATTGATAGGTATTCCTAGTTCTTCCAGCCTTATCCCTAATTCTTCTCGTGTCTGATGCGGCTCCTTTTCCAGAAGCTTGGTTATAGCCAGATTTGTTTTCAATACAATTTCAGGCGTAAGCTTCAACGATTTATCGTAAGCATCAACAGCAGCTTTGATTCTGGAAGCCGTTAATTTCAACATCCAATATATATCATCGCTAGACACAAAATGCCATGTAGGACGAAGGATATGTGTGCGTATGATGTCCCCTTTATTTACAGCGTCTTCTACTTGCTTGTCACTAATACCTCCCAAGCGTACTCCAACAGCCCATTTAGCCATGTTAAAATCCTGAGCCTGGATTGCACCCATCCACGAAACAACTTCTTTGGGTGTCTTTAAATCGGTTTTAATCAATTGTTGATTAACAAGACGGGTTGTGACTATTGTTGTGGCATCCATCGTTTATTTTTAACTAGAAGGTGACAAAAGTGACACTTTTCGATTCCTTTTTATAATTCGTTTCCTTTACTCTTAAGAATAGTGCTACTTTGACAGTATATAGATAATTTTGTCATATATCGATTATTTATAGCCTAAAGCTATCAAGGCATCGGCAACTATAAAATTACTCCCTCCCACAAAAATAAAGTCGTTTACTGCCGCCCAATCTTTTGCTGCACGAATAGCTTCGGCAACTGTCTGATAGGAATATCCGGTCAGGCCTTGCTTTTGTCCCAATTTCTGTAGTTCCCGTTCGTTCATGGCACGAGGGATAGATGCTTTGGTAAAGTAATATATTGCTTTCTTTGGAAGCATAGATAAAACAGCATTTACGTCCTTATCATTTACCATTCCTAAGACGACGTGCAATGTATTATATTTTTCGTGTGCTAGTTGCTTGACTATATATTCCATACCTGCGACATTGTGTCCTGTATCGCATACAATCTTAGGATTCAGTTCATGAACTACCTGCCAGCGCCCCATCAATCCTGTAAGTTTTGTTACATAAGCAAAACCATTGTAGACTGATTTGGATGGAATGGTATAGCCTATTCTTTGTAATTCTTTAACTGCACATAGTACTGTTGCTGCATTCTTTAGCTGGGCATAGCCCGACAGTTCTCCTTTAAGTTGTGAATAGTATTTTGTATCGAGTAACCACCCGCTTGCAGTAGCTAGTTTAGAGCGAATAATATGTTCATCTTCGGCAAAAATAATAGGCGTTCCTACCCTTTTGGCCGTTTCGTCAAAAACTGTTCTGACTTCACCTTTAGCTTCACCGATTATTACAGGTACATCCTTTTTGATAATACCCGCTTTTTCTATTGCAATTTTTTCTAGTGTATTCCCTAAAAACTGCATGTGATCGAAACTTATATTGGTTATTACACTCAGTATAGGAGTAATAATATTCGTACTATCGAGACGCCCGCCCAAGCCAACCTCTATGACTGCAATATCTACTTTCATATCGGCAAAATACTTAAATGCCATCATCATTGTCAATTCAAAAAATGATGGCTGTATCGGTTCATATGCTTCTCTATGTTGCTCTACAAAGTTTACAACATACTGTTCTGATATTTTTTCTCCATTAACCCTTATTCTCTCTCTGAAGTCAATCAGGTGTGGAGATGTATATAGACCTACTTTATAACCAGCTTCCTGCAATATAGCTGCCAACAGATGCGATGTAGATCCTTTTCCGTTTGTTCCGGCTACATGGATTGTCTTATACTGAGTATGTGGATGAGAAAAGTAGGTATCGAGAGCCCGGCTATTATCCAACCCTTCCTTATAGGCGCTACCTCCTACTTTTTGATATACGGGTAATTGATTATATAAATATTCTGTTGTTTCCTTGTAAGTCATTGTCCTGTCTATATTTATTCCGATTCTATATACTCATGCAATTTATCCAAAAACAAAGAGATATGCAAACCATCCATGACGGCATGATTTGCTGTTATAGAGACGGGTAACATTATTTTTTGTTCTTCTGAAAAATATTTACCTGTCGATATTTTGGGTATAGCCGCATTGTTGCCAAAAGAGACAGCATGCTTCATATCCGTAAATTGAATCCAGGGCACAGACGAGTAATGTATAACGTCATTTCTGCCCGGAGATGCATCCAGCCCTAACCCTGTTGTTGTTTTTACTTTTTCTACGATTTGTCGGGTATTATCTACAAACGTTCGAATATCAGGGTAATACTCAAAGAATGAGAAACTGAATGTTCCATCTTCACGACCTACAGTAGGCGCAGGATGGATAATATCGTAACAAACTAATTTATCGTCTTCTATTCTATAGCGAAACGCTTCTACAGCATTTACAGCCTGCATTATTTTGTGTAACGAATATAGAAAAAATGAAGTTCCTTCTTCTTTTGCCTGATAATATATTGTTGAAAAATCTACATTGACAGTAATTCCAAAAAAGGGATCATCGAATGTTTTGAAGAAATTAAAATGTTCCTTTCTTTTCCAATTTTCTATATCGATTATTTTCTTCTTCATTCAATATTATCTAGCCAAAGGAATACTACGTGTTTTTTATACCAAAGATTGTCCTGAATATGGAACAATCCGATAGACAAATTTAGTTACATTTTCATTATTAGTACTAAAAATCTCCATCAAAAGAATAATATCCTGTATTTGGGCGATAGCAGAATGAAATATAGTATTAATATATACGAAATAAAAATTCGCAGAAAAACACTTAAACCGGAATACCAAAAATGGATATTACTTTCATCCAAACAATTGCCTAAAAGCTTCTTCAACCTTCCTTACCGGAACGATTTCGATATTCACATTCGAGGTAAAACCTTTCAGGTTATTTTGTGGTATTAATATTTTCGAAAAACCTAGCTTCTCTGCTTCCAGCACACGTTGTTCTATACGGTTTACAGGACGGATTTCACCTGACAGGCCTACTTCACCGGTCACACATACATGTTTCTCGATAGGAATATCGAGACTGGAAGATAAAACTGCACTTATTACAGCCAAATCCATTGCCGGATCGTTTACCTTCAAACCTCCGGCTATATTGAGGAACACGTCTTTCTGTATCAATTTAAAACCTGCCCGTTTCTCTAAAACAGCCAAAAGCATATTCATGCGTCTTAGGTCGAAGCCTGTGGCAGAACGTTGGGGAGTTCCGTATGCAGCTGTGCTTACAAGAGCTTGGGTTTCGATTAAAAAAGGGCGTACTCCTTCTATGGCAGCAGCAATAGACACACCGCTAAGTCCTTCATGGTTTTGAGTTAATAGCAATTCTGACGGATTACTTACTTCCCGCAAACCATTTTGACGCATTTCATATATTCCCAATTCGGCTGTACTACCAAAACGGTTTTTTATACTACGTAGAATGCGATACATGTAATGCTGGTCTCCTTCAAACTGAAGAACTGTATCTACGATATGTTCCAAGACTTTAGGTCCGGCAATACTTCCCTCTTTATTGATGTGCCCTATCAATATTACAGGCGTATTTGTTTCTTTGGCAAACTTAAGTATGGCAGCCGAACATTCACGTACTTGCGATACACTTCCCGGCGAAGACTCTACAGTATCTGTGAAAATAGTTTGAATAGAATCAATAATAACAAACTCGGGTTTTAGGTTTTGTATATGTACAAATACTTGTTCTAAATTAGTTTCGCATACTATAAAACAGTTTTCACTGTTAGAGTTAATGCGATCGGCACGCAGTTTCAACTGACGCGCACTCTCCTCTCCCGAAATATAAAGTGTCTTTATATTATTCAGTCCAAGCACAGTTTGCAATATGAGTGTAGATTTACCGATACCAGGCTCTCCTCCGATCAACACTAGTGAACCGGGAACAAGTCCACCTCCAAGAACACGATTAAGTTCTCCATCGTGTAGATCGATACGAGGCTCTTCGCCTGTCTGCACATCTTTAAGCAACAAGGGTTTGGCTTTCGACGTTTCAAATACTTGAAGACCGCTTCTTGCTGATGGTTTTTCTTTACTTATTATTTCTTCAACATATGTGTTCCATTCGCCGCAAACAGGGCACTTTCCCAACCATTTGGGAGAATCGTTACCACAGTTGTTGCAAACATATACCGACTTTACTTTTACCATGTTATTTTTTCCGCTTTGGAAATCCCTTTCTGAGTTTTAACTTTTATAATATAAACACCTCTTGAATATGCACTCATATCCAAATTAAATATTGTTTCATTAATATTCTTTTTATGCTGGAGAGTATTGGCATCCAAATCGATTAACATGACTTCGGTTATCATATCGTCTATATTATCCTTTCCATATACTTTTATTTCCAGAACTTTATTTTGAAGAAATACAATATCTATTTCTTTGTGAACCATCACATTTATGTCTACTGACTTATTCAATTTATCCTTCACCGTAACTATAGCGTCCCCTAATCGATACCCCTGTATATGAATTACATTATTATTAACGCTTGCCGACGCAATACTATTATCAGAGGAAGTTACTGTATATCCACCGTTACCACTAAGAATATTGACCCCGAACGTAGTATTTTCTACTATATTTAGTATAGTATTATCAAGGACCAGTTTTCGTTCAGGATTATCAGAGTTTCTCAATCCGGCTAACTTAGTTACTCCTGTTTTGCCCGGATCCAGGTATTTATCCATATGTTCGTTTACGTCGCGATACTGATCCCAATGGAAATATAATTTGCCATAATAGTCTGCCAAAGATGGATTTCTGCAATCATTATCCCCACCGGTAAGAGTACCAACAACTAATCCCGATTGATTGAATATGGGACTTCCTGAAGAACCTCCTTCTGTAGCACCAGCCGAATAAGTCACAAGCCAGTGGGCTCCTATAGGTGAACTTGAACTCCATCTACCTGAAGTAAGTGGTTTATTATATAATGTAATTTTCTTTACATCTCCTAACGGATGATGTATTATACTACCTGTTAGAGCAGCTTTATTCTCCCGATCCCAGCCATTAAAATAAATGTCCCATTGTTCAGGTATAGGTTCACTCAGTTTTAATAATGCTCCGTCACTACCATCCTTTATAGGACTAAGAACTAAGACTTCCGCTCCTTTATGATATTTGTATCGGGGCCTATCTTTCATTTGGCATGTAGCAGACTCATATTCGAATATAAATTCTGTATTATTGTTGATTTGCGCTCTGGTCATATTCTCGAAGCAATGATCGGCTGTAAGAACATAAGGTGTCGCATCATTTGCTGTATTGTTGATTAATGTACCAGAACAGAGATATGTTTGACCATTACTCTTGAGCATTCTCAATTGTACCACGCCTTTTTTCTGATCTTGCCACAACTCACCTTCAGGGCATATTATATTTATCATACATGAGTTGTTCGAAGAGTCGAACCCTGTCAGGTTATCTCCCTTATCATCAATATACTTATATCCTAGTCCGGATAATGTAAACCGTGGACTTTCTACGATATGGTTAGGAGCAACATATTCCAATACAACATTGTCGCCTGTTAGATTTTCGATTGAATAGGTTCCACCCATGGGATTATCCTCGTGTCGATAAACAATGGCTTCTGCATCCATTTTATTTTTATTATACACATAAAGCTGCGTACCTTCGGGTAAATAAAAATCGTCGAACCCGACAAAAAAGCCTTTAGCCTTTGGCACATCTATATCAAGCTTCCATATATTTTCTTTTGTTCCTATAGTCCAAACCCCAACTGTGTCTGTATTTATATTTAGCGAATAATGCTTAGCCTCGGGGAGCGGAGCCCCTCTTTTACGTGACTGGATTTCGGATACTGTGTATTTTGTTTGTTTCAGGTCTACTATCAACGAGACTGTCGATCTATTTTCATTCAGTGTATATTGCTTTTTCTGAGCAAAGAGTGGAAAACTACATGCCAGCATAATAGCACTGAATATAAGATTTTTCTCTAATTTAAGATTCATAATATTTTTATTAGTTGCTCTACATATCTTGTTACATCTTCACGATTAACCAATTCTTCTGTTTCAAATATAATGTGGGCCTTCGAATAAAATGGCTCCCGCCTTTGAAGGCTTTCCACTACAAAATCATATAGTTCTTCTTCATTTTTGTCTTTTATCAACGGACGTTTATCCTTACATGTATTTAACCGGGAAGACAGAGCCTCTGGTGTAGCTTTGAGATATACAGTAGTTCCGGCATTATTCATATAATCGGCGTTATCGAAGAAACAAGGAGTTCCTCCACCTGTCGATATAACCACATTTTCGAATTCACCGACCTCTTTCAGCATATTTCGTTCTATATTGCGGAATTCTCGTTCACCAACATCCTGAAACAACTCATTTACCGTTTTTTGAAAACGAGCTTGGATAAAATGATCCAAATCAATGAATTCGAGTTCCAGAATTCTAGCCAATTCGCGTCCCGCTGTGGTTTTACCAGCACCCATGTATCCTATGAGAAATATTCTCTTCATCTATTATTTCCAATATGGTATTATACAAAAATAGAAATAAAATATTAACGAATGATTCCCGGCCTTAATATTATTATGTTTTAACGACTACATATGCCCTATTACATACAATAACTGATATAGTAATCGAAGTATATGACTTTTTTATGTCTAAAAACATAGTCATATATTTTGTAGTCTATTTTTATAGACATATATTTGCATAGAACTTGTAAATATTAAAAAAATGCAACTAACTAAAGCTGAAGAACAAATAATGCAGATACTGTGGACAATGGATGAAGCTACAGTGCAGGACATATTGAAAGGCTTCTCGGATAATAAGCCTGCCAGAACTACAATAGCCACCGTATTAAATATTCTGGAGAATAAAAACTTTGTAGATCATCGTTCCGAAGGTCGTTTAAACATTTACAGAGCAATAGTTTCTAAAGAAGCTTATTCGAAGAAGCAATTATTCGGATTTGTAAAAGACTATTTCAATGGATCTTTTTCGTCTATGGTTTCTTTTTTTGCTAAAGAAAGTAATCTTAGTATCGAACAAATGGACGAAATGCTTGAAGAAACAAGAAAAGCTCTTGATAAAGAAAATAAAGAAAAAATATAATCATGGAAACATTTATCATCTACATAGCTAAAATTGGAATATGCCTTGGTATATTCATGCTAATATATATCCTATTCTTACGCCAAACCACCTTTTTCCGCTTCAACAGGTCATTTCTTCTGTTCGGATTCCTAACGTCGCTAATCTTACCATCGCTAAAATACACATACGATATAATCGTGCCTGCAACATTATCGGCAGGGATGGATAATTTTAAAGAAAGTGAAATTACCGTATCGAACAGTAATATACAAATATGGACGATACTGCTTTCGGTATATATAGCAGGTATGCTAGTAATCATATTTAGAAATATATATGCATATTACAAATTATTAAAGCTAATAAGAAGTGGTATAAGATCTGACAATGAAGAGTTTAAACTAGTCGACAATATGAAAGTAGGATCACCTTTCAGCATACTCAACTATATTCTACTAAATACAAGCAAACTAAGCCAGACAGAAAGAGACCTGATATTAAAACACGAGATCGTACATATAAAACAAAAGCATTGGATAGATTTACTTTGCAGCGAATTTATTATTATGATACAATGGTTTAATCCTCTGGCATGGTTTTACGTACAACTACTAAAGGAGAATCATGAGTTTCTTGCCGATAAAGCGGTATTAGATTCGGGAGTTTCGCCTGCAATATATCAAGCTGTACTAGTTAATCAGGAATTTAAAGAACCTATATTTTCATTCTCAAATTCATTCAAATCCTATAATTATACTAAATCTTTAAAACGCTTAGCCATGATGAAAAAAACAAAAAGTTCGCCTTGGAAAAAGGCATTAATTCTGACAATTATTCCCGTATTCGGTTTATTTCTATGGGTATCTGCCGAACCTCGCTATATACTTGAAACATCTGTTACTGAAAAAATAATAGACGATTCTACTTTGCTCATATCTTCTTCAAAAATCGATACGGCAATAACATCTGACAGTGTATTACTTTTGGGAAAAGTGCGAAAGGTTACATATAAAAAAACAGCAAAAAAAGAAGATGAGCCTTTTGTTATGACGAATATCCCCATCACTTCAGAAGAAAAAAAACCTCTTTCTTTTAGGTCCGCCAATTTGAAAGAAAAACCTATATACATTGTTGATAATGTCCGTAGAGAAAACATAGAAGACATTGACCCTAACACAATAGAAAGCATAAGTGTATTAAAGGACGAATCGGCAAAGCAAATCTTTGGTGAAGATGCTAAAGATGGTGCAATTATAATAACAACCAAAGAGAAGGTTAAAACAGACAAAGACAAAGCATTAATAATAATAGACGGTGTAGTAAAAGAAGGAATAAGTATAAGTTCTCTCAATTCTGAAAATATATCCTCAATGAATGTATTAAAAGATAAAGCTGCTGTTAGTAAATACGGCGATAAAGCTAAATATGGTGCAATCGAAATAGTGACAAAAAAATAAAAACCATTAACAAAAAAGGATAAAGCCATTCATTTGGCTTTATCCTTTTTATATTTCGAATTTTAAAAGATTCTAGAATGCTTTCAAGCTTAAATCTATATTAGGAGCTGAATAAATAATAGCTCCTGATGATATATAATCTACGCCGATTTCGGCGATAGCATGAACTACATCTTTTGTTATACCACCAGATGCCTCAACTTTCGTAGCTCCGTTTATCAATTCAACAGCTGCGCTCATTTCGAATATCGACATATTATCGAGCATTATTATATCCACTGCGTTGGTTGCTAAAGCTTCTTTTACCTCCTCCAGATTACGGGTTTCAACTTCTATTTTAAGATCTTTACCTTTCTCCTTCAGATATTTTACCGTAGCCTCTACAGCCTTGGTTATACCTCCGGCATAATCGTTATGATTGTCTTTCAACATTATCATATCGAATAACCCATAACGATGATTTTGTCCTCCACCAATACGAACTGCCCATTTTTCGCACATGCGGAAAATAGGAGATGTTTTTCGTGTATCTAATATACGTGTATTGGTATCGGCCAATAGTTCTACCATCTCGTGTGTATAAGTAGCTATACCGCTCATTCGTTGCATACAGTTGAGTACAAGACGTTCCATTGTCAAAATAGAACGTGCCGATCCGGATACAACAAATGCTATATCGCCTTCTACAACTCTATCTCCGTCGTTTTTAAGAACTTCTACCTTTAGGTCCTTATCATAATAATGAAATATCTCTTGCGCAAGTTCTACACCGGCCAAGATACAATCATGTTTTACCAACAAACGTGCCCGTTGCTGTGCATCAGCCGAGACACTAGCCAAAGTGGAGTGATCACCGTCGCCGATATCCTCCTTAATAGCCGCATCGATAAAACTATAAAGCCTTTCATTTGTCACATATGCAGGTCTATTCATTTTTATCTAGGTTTTTATTATAAAATGTTCCTTTATTTTCTTTTTGTTCTATACTTTGAGTTATAATCAGATATGCCACACTAACCAGATTTCTCAATTCAGATAATTGCGGCGATAGAATAGAAAAATTATAAATCTCTTTTACCGATCTATATATTTCTTCTTCCTTCTGTTTTGCTAATTCCAACCGTCTGTTACTACGCACAATCCCCACAAGATCACTCATCAACGATTGTAATTCTTTACGCAAATAGTTAAGTAGCACCATTTCTTCATTCACTTTCATTCCTTCCTGATCCCATTCGGGAATACGATGTAACTGATCATGATTGAAATTATCTTCATTCAGACGTTCTAATGTTTTAATGGCTGCCCGATGAGCAAATACAAGTGCCTCAAGCAGAGAATTCGATGCCAGTCGGTTTGCCCCATGAAGACCTGTATTGGAACATTCCCCTACGGCAAACATATTTTTAATGGTACTTTGTCCAAATAAATCTACATCAATCCCTCCACACAAATAATGGCTTGCCGGAACAACAGGTATCAAATCCTTAAACATATCCAGTCCCGCATCTTTACATTGCTTATATATATTAGGAAAGTGTTCTAAGAATTTTTCCTGATCGAGGTGGCGGCAATCAAGACAAACATAATCATCGCCACGCAACTTCATCTCACTGTCTATAGCCCGTGCAACAATATCACGTGAAGCTAACTCTTCACGTTCGTCATATTTGTGCATAAAAGGCTCGTCTGAAGCTGTACGCAATTTTGCACCAAACCCTCTTACTGCCTCCGAAATCAGAGGTAATTGTCCTGCTATAGGGCTATAAAAGGCTGTTGGGTGAAATTGGATAAACTGCATGTTACTTATTCTGGCTTTAGCCCGATGTGCCAACCCAATTCCATCTCCGGTAGCTATAGTCGGATTAGTCGTATTTTTATATACATGTCCACAGCCGCCTGTAGCCATAAGTGTTATTTTTGCCGACATTTTTTTTATACGTCCGGCTTTCAGGTCTAACACATATGCGCCATAACAATTCAAATTGTATTTATCGAACGATTCTCCGGGAATATGATGCTCCGTTATCAAATCGATGACATAATGATGATTGAGTAGCTCTACATTATCTAATCGCTTAATTGCTTCAAGTAAAGCACGCTCTATCTCTGCACCTGTTATGTCTTTATAGTGTACTACACGATTTTCGGTATGTCCTCCTTCACGCCCCAGATCGTACTTTTTTGAACTATCTTTATCGAAGTTAGCACCCCACTCCGCTATTTCTTTTATCCGTTCGGGACCTTCTTTCACTACTACTTCTACTGTTTCACGCTTACACATACCATCACCGGCACGTAATGTATCTTCAATATGTTTATCAAAGCTGTCTTTACTAAAATCGGTAACAACAGCTACACCCCCTTGGGCATATTTTGTGTTCGATTCTTCGTCATCCGATTTAGTAATAATAGTTATTCGTGTATCAGGCTTTTGCTGAGCAATCTTCATCGCATACGAAAGCCCCGATATACCTGAGCCTATAACCAGAACATCTGTATAAATCATTTAATATTTAGCATTAATATAAAATTATTTGATAGCTGTAGATAATTCCAGCATCTTATTTATGGGACGCAGAGCTTTTATCCTTATTTCTTCATCCATCAGAATTTCGGGTTGCTCATATTTCATGCACAAATACAATTTCTCCATTGTATTTAGTTTCATGAAATGACATTCACTGCAATTACATTTATCATCGATAGTCAGTGCAGGTATAAGTACCTTATTAGGTGCACGTTTACGCATTTCATGCAATATCCCTTCTTCGGTAGCTACAATATATTCATGAGCATCGTCATTTACTACATAGTTGAGTAGATTAGCAGTAGATCCGATATAGTGAGCTACCTGCAAAACAGGTTTTTGAGCTTCAGGATGTGCAATAAGTTTTGCCTTTGGATGATCGAGCATTTGTTGTGCTATTCTCTCCAGCGAAAATGCTTCATGCACAATACACGCACCATCCCATAATATCATATTGCGTCCTGTCATCTGATTGATATATCGTCCCAAATTTCTATCAGGCGCAAATATTATTTCCTGATCCTTTGGCAGCGAATTGATAATATGCTCGGCATTCGATGATGTAACTATTATATCACTCTCGGCTTTTACTCCCGAGTCGCAATTGATATAACTGACCACAATTGCCTTTGGGTGCTTCTTTTTAAGCTCTCGTAATCCTTCTCCGGAACAAGAATCAGCTAATGAACAGCCCGCCAGTAAATCGGGTAAAACAACCTTCTTCGATGGATTCAAAATTTTGGCTGTTTCTGCCATAAAATGAACTCCACAGAAAACAATCATATCTGCGTCTGTCTTTTCTGCGGCACGTGCCAACTGTAAGCTATCGCCCAGAAAATCTGCAATATCCTGAATATCTCCTGTTTGATAATAATGCGCAAGTATAATAGCTTTTTTCTCTTTGCGCATGCGGTTGATTTCTTCCACCAAATCAATCCCCTTAGGAATTTCCATATTCAAATAACCTTTGGTCGATAGTCCGGCTACCGCCTTTTCAAGTATCGTCATATCTTTTTTTGTGAAATAAAAATTACACAATTCTAAATTCAATAAGCAAAAATACTTATAAAAACTGATTTATACGATATATTGTATATAATTAGCTAATTCGAGAAGTAATATTTCTAGAAAAGCGACTCATTTATCAATCTTACTGTTAGTTATGTAAAACATATTCCCGACATAGAAATTATATACCCACCTAATCCAAGAATAATGGATCAGATGGGTTAAAGTTCTTTTTTACTATGTCAAATAGTGAATCTGTGCTTTAAAATGCAATCTGTAATTGAGCGAATACTGTATTCGATGTTGGGGCATTCCATTTGTTAGAGTAATCCGAATAAGTATAGTTCAGTTGAACCCTACACATAGGATAGAAATAGTAGTTTACTCCGGCTGTGTAGTCAACAACTTCACTATTTATGTCTTTGTTTCGGTTATAATAATCTACTTTTCCCAACACATTCAACTTTTTGGGAATCAGATAAAACATACCAAGTCCATATACTCCTTCTTTGTCTACACCTCCATCATTTCCACGAATCCATTCGCTGCGGGCATAAAATCTATCCGATTTGTAGTCTGCACTAAGATACCATCTGTCGCGCACATGATCCGAAGCTGCTGTTTCGTTTGCTTTAGCATACGTAGCTTGTCCGAGATATGCTCCTCCTCCTATGCGAAGCCCCTTTACAGGCTGTAAGAGAAGCATTCCTGCAAAATCTTTTCCATTATTTGTCTCCCCTGTAGTCACCCCTGTTCCTTGAAAGACTCCTGCGGAATATTGAATAAGATTATGATCCGACATAGAAATGAGTTCACCGGATGCCATTATCCCTGCATCGCGTCCAAAATTATTTTTATTATTTTGCTTTTTAAGGACATCATCTTCTCCGGCATATCCAACAAGATTAGATATCGTTCTCGAATATGATGCGGTTTCTAATGTAGCCGGTACAAGCTGACTTTCCATGGTAAATGGGCTTTTGAATTGCCCTACTTTCAGATTGAACATTTTAGAGGCTGTCCATTCTCCCCAAAATTCTTGAACCGAAGGATTTACTAGTTCGACCAGAAAACCATAGCGAAAAGATTCATTTAGTTTACCGTTTACAGATAGAAAAAGGTTCTTTGCTTTGAAGTCATTATGTACCTTATCTACATCAGAGTATCTATACATCAATTGCCCATTACCTCCAAATTGCAGGTAAGGAGAATTAAAAAAGTTGCGTACTTTTTCAACCGGTTGAGTAGTCGTTGTTTTTGCCTCTTTCACTGAAGTTTTTTTAAGTTCGTCTGCTTCAGACTGAGTCAAAACATTCTTTTCAACTAATTTTTTCAACAAATCATCTGTATTTTGTGCTGCAATTCCTCCATGCAAAACAACTAACAGAATAAAGGCTATAATCTTTTTCATATTATAGATATTAGATAATTATACAATATTTCTTATATACAAATTTTGTAATTTTTATTTAATCCGAGTGTAATAGTTATTACACTCCTATCTAAATATGAAAAAGAAAAAGAGACTGTCTTCGTTAGAAAAACAGTCTCTCACTTTTTATATTCTTATCTGATTATGACAATGCTGCAATTGCTGATCCTATCAGGTTGGCATTCTCCATCTTAGTAATATCTACATGAACACTTCCATGACCAAGTTCTTCCAATAGATTTTTCAATTCCTCGTCTACTAGCTTTTTGTAATTTTTACCTCTTTTGTATTCACTCCAGAAAAGACTACCTTCTGCTACCAAACGAATTTTTTTGATAGAACTATCATGAGATACCAATACTAATACCAAACCTGCCAAAGATGCTGCTACCAATTGAGCTGATCTCTTATATATCCAACGAGAAACATCTACATATTTTTTCTTATGGATATCAGGATAATTCATTATGCTAGTTAGTTTTTGAGCATCGAATCTTGCTTCAAATTCATCGCAAGGAAAAGCAGACTTAAGTATTTCTCCTAAATACATACCCGACACTGCTTTCTCGAAACGTTGAGCTCCTTTACTATCCGAACATGCATCAACTTTATCGTCAATTACAGTCAGGTGTGGCGGATAAAAATTACCCGATTCTAAATTAACAGGAATCAAACCTGTACCTTTATATTCCGGATTAAGTTTTTTGATTTTATCAGGGCTGATAAATGTAGCCATATTAGTACCTGTACCAACAATCAGACCAATATAAGCATCATAACTACTATCTGTAAGACCTGCGAACAAACTTGCCACAGTATCATTGATTACTTTAACTCCTGTAAACTTAGGGGTATCTTTCTTATTTAAATAATCCATCAGCGGTTGACCGATAGGTTTATCTATCATTTCTTTTATATCCACTCCTTTTGTCCAGCGAAGCAATTTTGCATCTCCGCTAAGCATAGATTCGGCTGGATAAGAGAAACAGTAACCTATTGGCATTTCAGCATTTCTTTTGATTTCGCTGATAGGATCACCTTGTTCTTTAAATAAATCCTGCTCTGTAAAATTTGCAGTTTTCATAACCGACAAATCTTTCTTCCAACCGTTTTCGGGATGAATTGTTGCTTTGCCATCCACAAAGTCGACTGTAGCTACACGATAATTGGTACCTCCCAAGTCTAAAACTAGTGCTTGTCCGTTTACTCCTGTTGTTTGCGGATTGATATAAGTCGGAATACATTGCACTTCTGTATTCTCTTTTTCTAAACCGTTTACTACTTTAGCTTGAAGAGACTGTGCAATTTCTTTTAATTGCTTAGTCTTTAGCTTAAAAATGTTTTTCTCCATAGGATATTCTCATGTTAAATTAGGCTATTTTGGAATTTGCTCTGCAAATATATAAATCTCTGACGAATATCGGGCAAATATCCAAGCCTACAAAAAATAAATAACTATTTTTTCATTTAAATTAATATTTGCTTATTAAAAGCGGATATTTTTTTGGACTAATTAAACAAATTACATTATCTTGCCCATTATATTTGTGAATTTGTATTCAAATATACAAATGCCTATCAAAAATGCGATTAATTATGAGTTTTTGTTTAATAATGTAAATAAAAACTAAAATAACGCATAGACATTAAACCTTTTGATGTGGATATTATCATACATCAAGAAATCATATCGAGTTCAAGATACAAATACTTACTATGAATAAAAAAACGAAGATTGCTCTGATTGTAGTCATTCTACTGCTTATCGCAGCAATGGCTTTTTACCCTAAAATTAAAACTATTGTTTCACCAAATAAAGAAACGATCCCACCCCCTAGTACAAGTACAGACGGAAAAGCGAGAAGAGCTTTAAATGTAAATGTGCAAATATTAAAGTCTCAAAATCTGACCGATGTAATCCGTACCAAAGGGTTGCTTATCCCTGATGAAGAAGTAGACTTATCTTTCGAAACATCAGGAAAAATCACTGAAATACAGTTTAAAGAAGGAACGATGGTAAAAAAAGGGCAATTATTGGCCAAAGTCAATGACAAACCTTTACAGGCTGAGCTCAAAAAGCTTGAGGCCCAAATCCCCCTTGCCGAGGATAGAGTATTTCGTCAGAAATCTCTATTAGCCAAAGATGCCGTTAGCCAGGAAGCCTATGAGTCTGTTAATACAGAACTGGAAAAGCTAAAAGCAGATATAGAGCTGACCCGATCACGCATAAATCAAACCGAACTACGTGCTCCCTTCGATGGGGTAATAGGTTTGCGTCAGGTAAGTGAAGGAGCATACGCTTCTCCAACAACTATAATTGCCAGATTGACCAAAGTATCTCCTTTGAAAATTGAATTTTCGGTCAACGAAGCTTATGTAAACAATATAAAAGCGGGTACTCCCCTCACCTTTACTTTCGATAATGATTTAAGTACTTATGGTGCTACAGTATACGCAGTAGAGTCGAATCTGGATAAACTCACTTTGACTCTGAAAGCACGTGCACTGTATCCGAATGTAGGAGGGCATTTGAAACCCGGGCAGTCGACAAATATAGAAATCAGATTGCACGAAATAAAGAATACACTGGTGATACCAAGTCTTTCTACAATTGCTGAGCTAGGACGTGATATTGCATATATATATAAAGATGGAAAAGCTCATCAAGTAAAAATAACTAAAGGTATGCGCACTGCTTCTTCCATTCAGGTATTAAACGGATTAAATGCAGGTGATACCCTAATTGTGAGTGGAGTGATGCAGCTTCGTGATCAATTACCGGTAACAATCGATAGCTATTTAGAGAATAATTAGAGTCTATTATTATATCAAGTGAAAAATAAGAGGCTGTAGCATAAATAAATACTAAAATTCTTTGAACCTTGATATCTGAAATAAAAAACAAATGACAATTTCCGAAATTAGTATTAAACGCCCCGTATTGGCTACCGTATTTGTCCTTGTCATTTTCCTGCTTGGAATGATAGGTTACACATACTTAGGTGTCAGGGAATATCCCAATATAGACAATCCCATAATATCGGTAAATGTAACCTATCCGGGTGCAAATGCAGAGATTATAGAAAATCAGATAACCGAACCCCTCGAACAAAACATCAACGGGATTCCGGGTATCAGATCCCTAACCAGTAGCAGCAGTCAAGGATCATCGCGTATTACTGTCGAGTTTGAATTATCTGTCGATTTGGAAACTGCGGCTAATGATGTTCGCGACAAAGTGTCACGTGCTCAACGTTATTTACCACGCGACTGCGATCCGCCCACTGTTTCGAAAGCTGATGCAGATGCAAGCCCAATTATACAAATAAGTATCCAGAGTGAAAAGCGTTCGTTACTCGAACTTAGCGAAATAGCCGAATTGACTGTAAAGGAACGCTTGCAGACCATCCCAAATGTAAGTGCAGTGGAAATATGGGGGCAAAATCGCTATTCGATGCGTCTATGGCTAGATCCTGTGAAGATGGCCTCGTATGGAATTACGCCTATGGATGTAAAAAATGCTGTGGACAGGGAGAATGTAGAGTTGCCATCAGGTAGTATAGAAGGTGATAATTTGGAATTAACGATACGTACTCTAGGTTTGATGCAAACACCCGAAGAATTTAACAATATGATTATTAAAGAAGATAATTATAATGTTGTCAGATTTCAAGATGTGGGAACAGCCGAACTTGGAACGGAAGATCAGCGAAGTATTATGCGTCGCAATGGTGTACCTGCCGTAAGTACTGTGATTATCCCTCAGCCGGGAGCAAATCAGATAGAGATTTCCGACGAAGCAATGATACGTCTCGAACAACTGCGTAAAGACTTGCCCGAAGATGTATTTATCGATGTATCATTCGACAATACAAAGTTTATTCGTGCATCTATAGCCGAAGTGGAAGAAACCGTATACATTGCCTTCATACTGGTTGTACTAATTATCTTCCTATTCCTTAGAGACTGGCGTGTTACATTAGTACCATGTATAGTTATCCCCGTTTCATTGGTAGGTGCATTTTTTATAATGTACGTTGCAGGTTTCTCCATCAATGTACTATCTATGCTTGCTGTTGTATTAGCAGTGGGATTGGTTGTGGATGACGCCATTGTAGTAACAGAGAATATATATTTGAAAATAGAAGGAGGAATGTCTCCCAAAGAGGCCGGGATAGAGGGTTCGAAAGAAATATTCTTTGCTGTTATATCCACTACGATAACATTGGTGGCGGTTTTCTTTCCCATCGTTTTTCTCGAAGGTATGACCGGAAGACTATTCCGCGAATTTAGTATTGTCGTTGCCGGGGCAGTCCTTATTTCTGCTTTTGTGGCCCTGACGTTTACACCAATGCTATCGACCAAATTATTAAGGAAGCAAAAGAATCCGAATTGGTTTTACAGAAAAACAGAACCATTTTTTGCATGGATGACAAATGGTTACCATGATGCCCTACATCATTTTCTAAGGTATAAGATTATTATATGGCCGATTATTATTCTTACACTTATTTCTATAGTATATCTCATGAATGTTATACCGTCAGAGATGGCCCCGCTAGAAGACCGTTCGCAAATAACGATACGAACTATGGGACCAGAAGGAGCAACATACGAGTTTAATAGAAATTATACTCAAAAGATAGCCTATATAGCCGATTCGGTAGTACCAGACAGATTAATCAATACGATGCGCGTATGGACCGGAGGTGGTAATGTAAATATAATGCTCACAGATATAAGGGATCGGGATAAAAGCCAGATGGAAATAGCGAACGAACTTACAAGAGCAGTTAGGGGAGAAACCGAAGCCCGTACGTTTGTGCAGCAGCAATCTACCTTTGGAGGCAGGCGTTCGAGTATGCCTATCCAATATGTCTTGCAAGCACCAAACATAGAAAAACTGCAAGAATTTATCCCCGAATTTATGCGTAAAGTACAGGAAAGCCCTCTCTTTCAGATGGCAGACGTAAACCTGAAATTTACGAAACCCGAAACACGTATAATTATAGACAGAGATAAGGCAGCCCTGCTAGGTGTCAGCACACGCGATATAGGGCAAACCCTGCAATATGCTCTCAGTGGACAACGGATGGGATATTTTTATATGAATGGAAAACAATATCAGATATTAGGCGAAATAAACCGTCAACAACGAAATACACCACTCGATTTAAAATCGATATATCTTAAAAACGCTTCGGGCAACATGATCCAACTGGATAATCTTGTACAACTAGAAGAAAATGTTGCTCCACCACAATTATATCGCTACAATCGTTTCAATTCTGCAACCATATCGGCAGGACTTTCACCGGGAGTAACTATCGGTGCGGGACTGAACGAGATGGACCGCATAGCAAAAGAAACTCTTGACGATACTTTCCGCACAGCACTGTCGGGCGATTCCAAAGATTTCCGAGAAAGCTCCTCAAGCTTAATGTTTGCGTTTGTGCTGGCTATTTTACTTATTTTACTTATTTTGGCCGCGCAATTCGAGAGTTTCAAAGATCCTTTCGTCATCATGCTTACCGTACCATTGGCCATTGCCGGAGCTTTATTATTTATGTATATAAAAGACATATCAATGAATATATTCAGCCAGATAGGGATAATTATGCTTATCGGATTGGTTGCAAAAAATGGTATCCTTATTGTAGAGTTTGCCAACCAACGGCAAGAAATGGGCATGAGTAAATTGGAAGCAATTCAAGGGGCTTCGGTACAACGTTTGCGCCCTATCCTTATGACTAGTTTCTGTACTGTGCTTGGACTCCTGCCTCTGGTATTTGCTAGTGCAGAAGGAGCTAATGGTCGAATGGCAATGGGAGTAGCCGTCATAGGCGGCCTGTTGATTTCTACATTGCTCACCATATTCGTTGTTCCTGCCATGTATTTATATATATCGACAGACAGAGAAACTAAAAAAGAAAAAGAAGCTAAAAAATTGATGGATGAAAACCAATAATCGGAAATCCTCAATTTGGAAATACATACAAT
>NZ_JAEPKU010000051.1 GCF_016652235.1 Dysgonomonas sp. Marseille-P4677 | reverse complement strand
AATTTAATAATAAGGGCAATTAGATAATAAATTCAAATAAAAGTTCTAAAATAAATAACAGGTAAAAAGTTTTATGATCTTACAAAAAAGTTATATACAATAAATACAATCACATTATATACAATCAGTTACACAAAACAAAAGTTATACAAAAAGATCATCAAACTTACACATGTGTATTTGTCACACAATTTATATAAATTTATTTCAACAATTTATATTAAGAATACTACACAAAACATTTAACGAAGTCATAGTTATTTGATAAGAAATACTAAAGAAATGAGAATGTGTTTCTTTGAATAGACTAATAAAATATAAAGTTTTACTCTTCTACTCATTTTAACCACCAACCTTATGCACAATGAGAAGGTAGACAAGCCTAAATCAGGCTACGTCTACCTTCTATTTTTCTCTCAATAGTTAGTATACTTTTAATTATTAACGAAAATGAAATGATGATATCAAAAGAGTAAATTTTACATCACCAACTCTTCGAACAGTTTATCAAACGTAGCGTCCAGATCGTCGGTAAAACCCATATTCGAACGGGATGTCTGTATAGAAGTACTACGTACAGCCGTCAACCACCGAAAACGTTCGGTGATGTCGAGTGAGGCTATGAATCCACCGTCTTTAGCAGCCGAACATATTTTATCGAATGCCTTCAAATTGGCACAAAGTGATTCTATATCGAGTTCGGTAGAGAACAATCCTAATTTCTTCTCATTTATATAATAACGGGCTTTGAGAAATTTTTCCCGCTTAGAGTACATTATAATGCCTACATTTATAAATTCTTCGCGTTCTACTCTCGGAACAACACGAATGACGGCATATTCATATAAGTGTTTTCCTTGCATGCTTGGCTTCATTTATAAATATTTCGGAATGTTTTATTCTCTCGTTCAAAAAGTTGATATATACCTGTCGTATATCCTGAGGAGAGTCTTCACTCCCTCCCCAATGGAGCCAATCGTCTGGTAATAAACCTACTATTTCCTTTATTTTATCGGGTGTCAGTATCTTTTTAAACTCGGCATCTACCTCATCCAAAAGACTTGCATAAGGTAGTAATACATGGTCTTTGACCTGAATAAAGGGACTCAATGCGTACTTTTCCCAGCCCACCCATGTGTGATGGAAATAAAGTGAAGCACCATGATCTATCAACCACAATTCTTTATGCCACATCAGCATATTGGCATTGCGAGCCGTACGGTCTACATTGGTAAGCAGTGCATCCATCCACACGATCTGCGATGCCGTTCGATCATCTATCCGAGTCACTACGGGGTCGAAAGTAAGCGCGCCGGAAAGATAATGTAATCCCATATTCAACCCCTGGCTTCCTTTTAGCAGGTCTTGGATTTCCTCATCGCCTTCGCTGCGTCCGAATGCTTCATCCAGATTGATAAAAACAATTTCGGGCACACGAAAACCTAATTCCTGAGCCATTACACTACCAATCAGCTCACTCACCAGCATTTTTGTTCCGTGCCCTGCTCCACGAAATTTGACAACATATTTAAATCCATCATCGGCTTCGGCCAAGGCCGGCAATGAACCGCCTTCTCGCAGAGGAGTAATATATCTGATTACATTTACCGTACGTAATTCCATTTTAAATTTTATTATTTAAAAGATAAAGATAGATTATTCTTACCAGAACTCTATTTTTATTTATTCATATATCCGCCCATCCTCCAACAGGTTTCCGATAAACGACCAATCGATATCCGCCGTTCCGTCTTCATTATCATCCATACACCGAACACCACAATTAAGATTGGTAAAAGGATCGAAATTATACCACCTGTGTCCGGTCTCCGAATTGATACCGAAATAGCGATACTCATCTTCGAGTTGCTTGCCCTGCATCTTATGCAATTCGGAAATCTGAAATTTCAGTACAGATATTGTAAAATCCATACCGTCTGCATCCGAAATATTTGTTTTATCGAATTCATCCTTAATATCAGGATTAGTAAACTTACGGCTCATTCTATTTGGATCCGGAGGCATTGTTATCTCTAGCCAGGAAGGCTCTAAAGCAGCTGGATCGGAAGTAAAGGCTTCTTTCAAAATACAAAGAACCAAATCTAATGTAGGTTTCTCCTTTACATAAACCGAATAATTATCCTGTATGTTTTTATATATTGCGAGCAAATACGATTCTAAATTTCTGTTTTCAAAGCTATCTTTCAAATTATCTATCTCGTCTGCAAATTGATCAAATGTCATATATCTAAGATTTTTTTCTGTTTAAATATAGCATATCCTTATAAAAGAATCTAAAGATAAGCAATTTGTATACATCATTATTAACAGTTTCTACCGAACAATAAAAAAATATTTCTTGTTACAAATTAGTTCAGGAACAATATAAAAATTTGCCACATCACTTTTTTGTATCATTCTCATTATTAATGATAATTATAATAGATCATGGAAATTGTAAAACGATTCAGGACAATTTTTTTTTATATTCTTATTATAGGAGGGTTTTCCACTATTGTATATTGGATTATTACAACCGGAAAAAGTTTGGAAAATGGACGTAAAATAATTGCTACGGCTTCCGACGCCAGTTCATTTCAGGGTTTTCTGGATTCCTTTGTTCAAAACCTCCAGCATCCTGCAGGTATTTTATTGCTACAGGTAACTATCATTATCATATTTGCCCGCATATTTGGTTGGCTTTTCAATAAGATAGGACAACCTTCGGTGGTGGGCGAAATCCTCGCCGGTATAGTGTTAGGCCCATCCCTACTGGGATTATATTTGCCCGATGTATCACAATTTATATTTCCTGTCCAATCGCTTGGCAATTTACAGGTTCTAAGCCAAATAGGGCTGGTTCTTTTTATGTTTGTCATCGGGATGGAATTAAATCTGAAAGTATTAAAAAATAAAGCCCATGAAGCTGTGGTTATAAGTCATGCCAGCATTATTATTCCATTTGCGGCAGGAATAGCACTGGCTTTCTTCATCTATTCATCTTTTGCCCCTGAAGAGATCTCGTTCATGTCATTTAGCCTGTTCCTAGGTATTTCGATGAGCATTACCGCGTTTCCTGTATTGGCACGTATTATTCAAGAACGAGGCATTCACAAAACAAAGCTAGGCGCTATTGTCATCACTTGTGCGGCAGCCGACGATATTACTGCCTGGTGTTTGCTTGCTGCGGTTATTGCCATTGTTAAGGCTGGCTCGTTTGTCAGCTCTATTTATACTATTTTACTTGCCGTAGGTTATGTTTTGTTTATGATAAGAGTAATACGCCCTTTTCTCAAAAGGACAGCAGAATTATATAATACAGAAAAAGGCTTTAAAAAATCGGCTGTAGCCATATTCTTCCTCGTATTGCTTATTTCCTCTTTTATAACTGAAACTATTGGTATACATGCCCTTTTCGGTGCATTTATGGCAGGTGTTATCATGCCTAGCAATCCAAGATTCAGAAGTATATTTATCGACAAAATAGAAGACGTAGCATTGGTTCTATTGCTCCCGCTCTTCTTTGTTATTACAGGTTTGCGAACACAAATAGGACTATTGAACGATGCATACTTATGGCAAATAACAGGATTGATTATTTTAGTAGCCGTATTAGGCAAATTTATAGGAAGTGCTCTTGCTGCCCGTTATGTAGGACAAAGCTGGAAAGATAGCCTGACGATAGGTACACTGATGAATACTCGGGGCCTGATGGAACTTGTAGTGCTGAATATAGGGTATGATCTGGGGATATTAAATAATGAGATTTTTGCAATGATGGTGATAATGGCTTTGGTAACAACGTTCATGACAGGACCTTTATTAAATCTCATAGGAAAGGTGTTTAAATGAAAAATGACCTCTGAGAATAAGAAGTAAAAAAGTCCGCAACATCACATCGCAGACTTCCTTTAACCTTAACACAAACTTTACAAAACTACACAACACTATAACTAAAAACGGGTATATTTTGTTCATCCCATTTTACTTGTTAACTTTTTTTATTTATGTTAGTTTCGAAAGATTATATATTTATCTTTTTTCGTTATTTCACTTCTATTTCAATAATTGAATCGATATCGTCTAATACTCCTTTTATAGAGATAGATACATCGCCCGACTTTTTATCCTTTTTCCATTCCAATGCCGAATTTACATTTATCCATTTTGCAGATTTAATATCCGGAATATTAACAGTTAAAGATGTTGTACTATTGTCTAAAATATGAATGTAATACTTTTTATCTTTCTTAGTTACAGCACCCCAAGGCTGTGGTTTTATAAAACCTGCTTTGGTTCCATATATCGTGTAACCATATTTGGCCATCCACTCTCCCATCTCTTGCAGACGTACCACACACTCCTGTTCGATCTCTCCGTTTGGCATAGGACCAACATTCAACAATAAGTTAGCCCCCGATCCCGCAGTGCGAATAAGAAGATCCAGAAGTTCTTTCTTCGACTTGAATTTATCGTCGGTAATATTAAAACCCCAAGAAGTATTTATTGTTTCACAAGTTTCGAGAGGTAAACGAGACACTTCCTGTCCGCTATATCCAGACTTGTTTTCGCCAGGCACATCACGCTCGAATACCTGATAGTCCTCTCCCTCGAATGGAGGTAAATGATGATTGTTTGCAATAAGACAACCGGGTTTTAGAGTATGGATAAGATTATATATTTCGGGATAGTGCCAATCTACATGAGTAGAATGATCGGTACGGTTTTCGTCGGCTGTCTGATCCCAGTGTCCGTCGAACCAGATACCTGCTATTTCGTAGTTGGTAAGTAATTCAGTCAACTGGGCCTTCATGAAATTGATATACGAGCTCCAGTTGCTTTTTTCGGTTCGTCCGGCAGCTTTACCTGTCCGTCCGGTTTCGTACTGATAATCGGAACGCATCCAGTCGAGTAGAGAATAATACAAGACAAGTTTTATATCTTCTTTCTTGCATTCGTCCGACAATTGTTTTATCAGATCCTTTCCATAAGGCGTGTTCATAATGTTCCAGTCGGACTGTTTAGTATCCCAGTTGCTAAAACCATCATGATGGCGCGATGTGAATGCAATATATTTCATTCCTGCATTTTTAGCAGTCCTCACCCACTCTTTGGCATCGAAGGCCTGAGGATTAAACAATTTCTGCAAACGCATATAGTTATTTCCTTTTATAGGACGGGAGTTCATAACCCACTCACCTGCTCCTAATACACTGTATGGCCCGAAATGGACAAACATTCCGAAACGGGCATCTTCAAACCATTTAGTATCTGGCTTTTGAACTGTTGCTTGACTAAACATATTGATACAAATAAATGAAATCAGGAATAAACTCAGTAGACTCTTCTTCATTAGGGCTTTATTTTTAATGTTAACAGTTATAAAGATAGAGAAAAAAATTATTTGGCACCCATTATTATTTATTATATAAAATCATAGGATAAAAAAATAGGTACGTATTTTTTGCTTTCAACTCTATTTCTTAAAATAATTCATCTTTTCGCTCTTCATTTATCTATACTGTAAAAAACAGTATGGATACAATAATTATTGCCGTTACCATGTCGCTCACAGCCATCACTTCCCTATACTGGGGATCAGTATTATCAATCAGGCTACCCGAAATAGACAAACGATGGGATCGCAAACCGTTCAATTGCCGCCCTTGCTTCACGTTTCACCTCACATGGTTGCTCTCAGTTCTGACTGCTGCGGCATACGAATCGCTGACGATACTTTTGATAGGAGTAGCAATGGCATTTATACTGTTTTTGATTGTAAAATTTATTGATAATAAAAAGATAACAAAATGAATGAAATCGATCTAAAACAAGATGTAGAAAAACTTCTGACCGAAATAGACAAGACACATCGTTACTCGATGAGTAAGATATACAACCTTTCGAATCAGGTATTTGAGAAAATCGAAACGCCTCAATCGTGTGCAAGTTGCCTGATCCGACAAGTACGTGAACTGAGAAACTGGCTACAGAGTCAGACTGAGGAAGCAAAAGAACCTCTTAAAGCAAAATCCAAGCCTAGACGTAAATATAAAAACAGAAAAACAGAACAGTAAAACAATGAATATAAAGCACTATACAAACCGAAAGAAAGGAGGCAAAGAACAAATCTACAATACTCCCGACAAACTATTGTCGAAGGCTTTCGAATACTTTGCCTGGTGCGAAGATAATCCTTGGATGAAGAAAGAATTGATGCGCTCAGGCGATCGTAAAGGAGAAATAGCAGAAGTGCCTGTATCAAGGCCTTATACAGTAGCTGGCATGTGTGTATATTGTGGCATCAGCCAATCTACTTTTGCTCAATACAGCAAAGATGAAGCGATGAAAGGTGCTGCTGAACATATAACAGACATTATCCGTCAAAATCAACTGGAAGGGGCTATAATAGGTGCATACAATTCATCCTTCATTTCACATATATTGGCAGAAGGGAAAGAAATAACTTCTGATAATGGTTATAGCCCTTATGTAATAGAGGTTGTAGACCAAAAGACAAAAGAAAATCTGGAAACGATGATAAATAATCTGAGACAAGGCTAAGAGTGTTATAATAAAAAGCATAAGGCTGTATGGTGATTCTCTACCATACAGCCTTTTCGGCATAATGAAGCAATGGCTTTTCATAGGGCTATTACTCATCTGTTTCTAACCATTTATAGTTAGTTACCGACTGAAAATTTATCTTATATTTGTATAATAAACATAGATATATGAACCAATTTTCAGAAAAATACAGGACATTCTCCAACACAGAACTGCTTCGTGTTTTAGAAAACGAGCAGGATTATTGTCCCGAAGCTGTTACAGCGGCTAATGAAGAATTAGCGGCACGACAGTTATCTCCCGACGATATTGCCCTAGCCAAAGCCGAACTAGACAAGGAACAGCAAGAAGAAAGAAGAAAGAAAGAGCAACAAGAAGAAGTAAAAAACACACTGAAAGAAAGAGGTGCTGATATCATAAATTATATAAACCCTATAGAAGATGAGAATGAAGAGCGTGACGAACAGGCTCCGCCTAAAGTAATAAATACTATTTCGATCATCTTTTTTATTATTGCCATATTACAGATTGCAACTCAGATCGATTTGATAAAAACCTTTTTTACAGATCCCGAATGGGATTTTAGCGTATTTATGTTCTTCTTTCCTATCATTATTGCACCCGTAGCAACTATCCTTTTCTGGATGAAAAAATCTGCGGGTTGGGTCTTGTTATCTATCTATCTGGGATTTGCACTTATGGGATTCTTGTGGGTGCTGTTTATGTCGTTCAACCCCACATATCTATTGGGTAGCCTATTCTTTACAGGCACACTTTGGGTTATATGCCAGCAAAGAGTGCGCAATGTGTATAAAATAACAACGGATATTATGTATATTACAATTATCGCTTCAATTGCTATTATAGCCACTATACTAAGTGTTTATTTTTTCGTTTTATGATTATTTAACATTAAAATAGTCATTTACGTTTTTACTTTTATCGATTTCTGTAGTCAAACAAACATGTGCAACATCAAAAAAAATAGAAATCATGAAAAAGTTAGTATTATTTCTCACCATTGCATTGTTTACTACAAGTGGATTAATGGCTCAGCAAAGACAACGTGCGACTCCCGAAGAAAGAGCTAAAAGGCAAACCGAAACATTGGCCAAAGAACTTAGCTTAACCGACGACCAGAAAGCTAAAGTATATGAGATAAATCTTAAATACGCACAGCCAAAAGAGGGTCAAGCTAAAAGTACAGATAGAGAAGCTATGAGAGCCGAATTCCAGAAAAATATGGAAGAACGCACAGCTGCACTTAAGACTGTGCTGACCGAAGATCAACAAAAGAAGCTAGACGAACATCTGAAAAAAATGCAGGAAAATCGTCCGAGAAGGAACTAGGTATTATATAATATAAAAGAAGGCAGGACTTTTGAAGTTCCTGCTTTTTTGCTTTATAATGGGATATGTTATTTACCAAAAACGATATTCATTATATTTATCTATAATCTTTTGTTGTTCAAGAAATTTAGGTGCACGACCAAAACGCTTAATCACATTAAACTGTAAAGCTCCCGTATCGAAAGCCATTTTCGAAGAATTGGTATAAAGTATGTACACTCTGTTGTTGACTCCTGAAAATCCTACCGACCATGTATCGTGATTATATCCCATCGAAAAGCGGGGGAAGACAGAAGGATATACCCTCACTTTGGTTTTGCGCTCGTCGATAGTTTCCAATCCCACGTTAACACCTACCGAAGCCGAAAGCGACACAAAGAAACGCCGATTGACAGCCCATGTATACGCATAGCCCCCATTTACCCCAAACTGCCAGTTTTTCAGTTGCTTTCCGTCATCAAAGACAACCGATCCGTCCGAGCTGGCATAATTGTAATAAATGGCCCCTCCTAACAGAAAACTGCCTGCTGATTTCAATTGCAACTGATTCTGGTTAAAGGCCGCCGAATATGAAAATTTTTGTCCGCTGAACACGTATTGAGAATTGAGACCGTATTGTATAAGTTTAATATCGGGATATAATTCGTATTTGCCATCCTCAGGTTCGGAATATAAGCCTTTATATTGCTGAAAAAAGATGTCGTAGATAAATTTCTGTCCGTAATAATGATACTGAAAGTCGAGTGATTTTGTCTTTCCTTTTTTCTTGTTACGCATAAAATCAAAGCCATAGGCTCCGCTTAGGGATACATTTTTGTAAGAAAATCCCAGCCCTATACCAAAAGGTGCATTAGGAACGTAGCTTATTTCATCGTCGTTTTTCTCTATCTGATGAGATAGTGCCGTAAATTTGTCGTTGAGATAGACGCGCACCGAAAGTGGTTGCTCGTAGAATCCGATATAAGTGGAGTCGATTTGAGAAAAGCTATTCAAAGAAAGAAAATAGCAAGCAATAAGAACACAGATACGACTACCGACCCACTGCATATGCTTTATTCGAAAAATATAAAAAAACGAGATCATCCTAAGGCCCTAATATTTATATCCGAAACGTATAAAAGTATTAAATAGTATATTATTAAATTCAAAATATTTAAACTTCATATCTTCTTCGCTAATATAAATTTGGCGTACCGACTGTATATTTCAGCCGGTACGCCATATCTATATCAATTAATTATTGTTGCTTGGATACATAGTTATACGTTGAAGCATATCGTTTCGCTAATTGTCATTCTCTGAACACTATCAATGCCACATCTGAATCTGACAACACTTTGCGTGTTATACTAGGATTGAATATGCGCCCAAAAAGACCTCGACGACGCGAACTCATTGTCAATATATCGACATCTTTTTCTTTAACGTAATCTTCTACGGCATGCAACATATCGGGGCTATCGATTATTTCATATTTAATATTTAGAGAAGGATATTTGTCGTTGAAATACACTTTCATTCCCCTCAGTTCCGTCTCAGTCCATTTATCTTCTTTTTTATCCGAAGCGTTTATATGCAACAGAGTAATAATAAGATTGGGATAAGGGCTGAGTATATTTACCAGATTGTCGAACGAATCCAGATCGCTTTTTTGCAAGTTGGTTAGATATGCAATATGTTTTACGTCTTCGGCTGTCTTTATTGGTGAATTTTCGGGTATAACCATCACCGGAACGCTTGTCATCTCTATTATATCGGCAGTAACATTTCCCACCAAATGCTGTTGGCTGT
The DNA here is from genome assembly GCF_016652235.1 of Dysgonomonas sp. Marseille-P4677. Taxonomy (GTDB): domain Bacteria; phylum Bacteroidota; class Bacteroidia; order Bacteroidales; family Dysgonomonadaceae; genus Dysgonomonas. The sequence goes on along the minus strand of NZ_JAEPKU010000051.1, from coordinate 18,458 downwards.
TGGTGATCCCTTTTCGCCCTACAACAAGCATAAAAGGCTTATATTCTTCGACAAAGCTATTGATCTCATCTTCGACCGAACCTTCCCTGAGCGAATAGGAATAATTGACGGAAGGAAATTCTTTCTCCGATATTTTCTTTTCTATTTCATAGCAGAAATCTATCATTTGCTTACGTGCTATGTCGAGCATATCCGTATTAGGGCCTGTATCTATCTGATCGGCAAAAGGAAAAGTAATAGGATAACGCATTTTATAGACATGCAATATCTTTACTTTTGCATTCATCCGATAAGCAATGGCGAATGCTGCCCGGCAAGCTTTAATCGAATAATCGGAAAAATCGACTGCCACAAGGATACGTTTGCGTCCGTCATCTATTTTATATATTTCTTTATCATCGTACCTGAATAGCCTTTCGCCTTCTATGACTGCTAATGCCCTGGGCAGGTCTACCTGATCGATACGCACGGCTATGGCATCAGACCCATTCCCTTGGGTATTACTCAAATCGACCAATGTCGATTTTATTCCTTTCCTGCTAAGGGTCTGTTGGAGAATATGGGCCTTTCCTGTTGTATGAATCGCTAGTGTGATTAATTTATCTTTCATATCTGCATTTTTTAGTTTAATCAATAAATATTACTCTCTCTAAAAAAGCCTGCAAACATTAGTGTCTCATGCTAATGTCGCTCTAACAAATTTACTAAAAACTATTGTAAATAAGGCAGCAAAAGGGTTTTGTTTTTAACAAAAAGAAATAAGCTTTCACTTAGTTTTTAGTTTGCTCTTTGAATAACATCTTCCAAACCTGATTTTATCCTACAGATTTTCTACAGATTCATAGATTATTTTTGTTATACAGAATAAAGAAAAAGCATTTTTTTAGTGATTACACTTTCAAACTACACTTTTTAAGCAAATTTGATCTGGTACACTTCTTCGATTTGAGACCTTAGAAGTGCCTCTAATGTTCGATAAACAGACTTTACAAAGCAATTAGATCCTGGTAAAACAGGATCTTTTTTCACACTTAAATAATTATTTCTTTTTAAGTTCCTGAAGTTCTTGTTTTAGTGCATTATATTTTTTTCTACCTTAAAACAAACAAATCAAAAGTAATTAATTTACTAACAATCAGAAATACGATTTCGAGGTACGAGAAAGGAAGATTTCCGATAAAATTCATTTCAGCCTCGACGTTTTATTCTTGAAATATACATTTATATTCTGATAAATAAAGAATTATTCCATTTTCATATAAATTTGATTATCTATCAATTGAGGAAAATGTTTGCCCTTGCTCTCTATAAAAGACTTCAAACTGCCAAAACTATCCATTATTTTGCTAGTATTGTTTTTACAATAGAAGTCGATCTCCTATGATCAAAGCTCTATAATATAGTTCACAAAGAATTATCGTGCAGTTTAACCGCAATATAAACAATAAAACGGTTAGCAGCAGGATGGGCAATAGGGCTTAAATAAGTATTTTGTGTATCTTTTCATTTAGAATCAACTCGTTACTCTGCTGTTTTAAAATTTATTTCATAATCCTTTATCCTGTAGCCGTCCGGTGTAGCAAAACCTCTGCCTTTGAGGATTATCTGATATTCTTTATCTTTTACGAGTTCCACATCCATAACAAAAGTTTTGTTATCGTTGATATAATATCCCTTTTTAATCGCAGGTGTTCCATCTATACCTTTTGTTCCGGCATCTACAGACATATTACCAGCATTCAAAGGGCGGTCGAAATTGATAGTAATCGTCTTTACATAAGAACTTACATTAGTATCTCCATTACTGAACTCGCTAATCGAAATCACATTAGGCCTTTTGGGTTCAGCCTCCAATATAGTTTTTGCAATGTCTGTATACGCCTCTGCTATCTTTGGCATATAACTGTCGAGGGTCGGATAGCGATCTCTTTGCTTATCGTACTCCTGCAATACGGCAACCAGTTCTTTTATCCAAAGGAAGCTACGCGACATTTCATAATCTACCGCCATATCTATCTTTTGCTGACCGGCATTGTGATCTATTTCATACTTTATCACTGCTGCCCTTACCAATGCTTCATTCATCATAATCTGCCACGACGGGTAAGCCTGTTTTGCCATCGATTCTCCTACAATGGAAAAAACCTCTTCCCCTCTCTCTTTCAGTATATCACTGTGTTTTTCATTCAGATGATTGACAAAGGCATGCGAAAACTCATGTATCACTATAGGCAAATAACTATCTTTTGGGAACCGGGGCATACCGCCATCGCCAACAGACCACAATCCCATAACGGAGTAGTTTTCTTTTCCTCCGTCTTTAAGTAGTACAGATGCCCCATAATTAGGTCCTCCGTTGCTCAATCCGTTTATAATATAAAATGTATCAGATGCTCCTTCGCCGAAAAATTTGGCAAACCATTCCAGATCGATTTTTTCGTATATAGGCATAAATTGTCTTCTGGCTTCAACATACAAGTCGGCATTATCTTCGAAGAACTTATCAAACTTGGTGTCTTTACTGAATTTTTTCAATCGCAAAAGGTATTTTTTTAGGTCTACGTTGTTCCATCTTCCATCTATGTAGTCGAGAGTTACATCTTTGCGGATATCAAGATTGTTGTCGAGATGTACGGCCAGCGACATGGGAGCATTATATCCTATGCTGTATTCCGAAACTAACGACCTTGTATATTCAACTAAACCGTGACTTTCGTATTTCCTAAAATACTGTTCAATACGGTCGGTATACAGTTTAAAGTCTTTCCGGTTATACTCGTTATTCCCCGCCAGTCGAAAAACAATGCTGAGCAATTCTGTTCGTTTGTCTATTTCAGGTTCGCTCAGAGTGGGGTTCTGCTGAGCAAAAACATTTATGCTACATACGGCGACAAACAATAAGCAAATCTTCTTCATAGCATTAATATATTTTAAGTTAATGCTGTGAATATATAAATAAATATCGGTTTTTTTACACTTCCTGCATCAAAAGGATACCATCGAGAATAGAACTTACAACATTGGCTTTTTTTATCACCATCAGATGATCACCCCCTTCTACGCTAAAGGCATTTCTTATATTTTCGTACGGGAATATCTGGTCTACCGTACCATGTATATGATAGAGGTGTTTTATGTTTCCGCCGGGTATCCATTCTGTTATTTGTTTTATAGCCCATTTTATATATACAGGATCGGTGTATACCATCAAATCGGCTAATTCTTCGGTAGACATATTATAAACCAAACGATTGAAGGCATTCGTAATAAATTCGGTAGACGAATATACCCTGCGGGGAACACGTTCGACCAGATTTGTCTTTTTTGCGGCACGAAACAAAGACGGAATTTCATTCTCATTCTTAAATGATGATATAATAATGGTTTTTAATGGAGATAAAAACCTGTTCATCTCTTGTATAATCACCGCACCAAACGAATATCCGACAAGCACAAACGGTGCTGAGGTATCTATGGCCGAGGCCATAGTGTGTACATATTCACTCAACGATTCATCTTCGCGAGGAATATGCCATTCTATATATACTTTCTTAAAGCCATGAGGCAAATTGAGTTTATCAAATACGCTACAATTGTAGCACATGCCCGATATAAAATATACATTTATTTCTTTCTTTTCGTTATTCTTTTTCCCTCTTATGCTTTGCCATAGTTTTCTAAAAAATCCAGGGTTCGATTTTTTATCATTTTCATTTTGTGCCATATATTAGCAAGATTGTTTTTAGGTCAGCTAAAGATACTATTTTAAATCCAAAGAACCAGATTCTTAATTAAGTAAATATCAAGCTTCATACCCGTAATTTTTATTTTTACAAAATAGGTTTATATACACATAAATCGTAAATTTGTAGTTAGGGAGTCTAAGTTTATTTACACATAATTATTAGAAAATGAATACACTTTGCAAATTTATGCTTTGTGCCTTACTACTTATGTGGGCATTACAATCTTGTGTGGATAAAGATTATGACTGGGACAAGCTTGATACGGAGGGCATCATCAGTATTCCTCCCATACCTCTAGGCAAAATAGATACGATATTTTTACACGGATTGCCTCAGGGCGAAAAACCATGGGGAATACCCATACCTAACGGATCGATAGTGAGAAGCGATACTATACGCGGATTGTTTAACGAATCGGTTATCAAGAAATTCTTTTACGATGGAGGCGAGACTGTAGAAATATTGTCGAAAATAGATATGAACATAGATATAAAAGGCGTCACTATAGATATATACATGAGTATTATAGACAATAACAGAAAGCGTATAGAAGAGGTTGTTATCCCCAAACAATCGTTAACGACGAAAATCAATCAGGAACTGAATATTAAAATAGCACCTCAATATATGAAATACATGCAAGCTGCTACCGACTTGCAATTAACCATCGTCTTAAGATCGGATAATGCCACAATATGGATAGGTGAAGACGATTATATATATCTCAGGGAAACAATAATAAAAACAGGTGGATTTTATTATGAGTTGTAACTATATATGAAAGTTAGAAAGCGACATATTGAGTTACTCTTTTTCTTGAGTATAGTTTCTATCCTCATCGGGCAGGCACAAGTAACCAAATCGGATTACTTTATGAAGACATCATATCTTCGCAACAATCTGAATCCTGCATTGCAACCTGAGCGGAGCTATCTTGTAATCCCGATCCTTCCCTCAATAGGGGCTAATGCTCAGACCAATACTTTTTTTCTTGATAATTTCACCTTCGAGGGTACAGCCGGCAAACGTGTCACATTTATGCACCAAAGTGTAACGGATGAAGATTTTTTATCGAATCTAAGACCTGATAACTATATAAATACAGATGTCAACATTAAGCTCTTCGGCTATGGCCTGTTTAAAAACGATGCCTATTGGAACTTCGATTTGGGGGTCAGGGCACATGTCGATGCCAATATACCAAAACCGTTCTTTGAGCTATTAAAAAAAGGTTTTGACCAAAACAAACAATCCAGATACGATCTTTCAGACCTCAGTGCTACCGGGTCTTCTTTTCTCGAACTGGGAGTTTCTCATTCCCGCGCCTTCAAAGACAATAAACTTATACTCGGTGCTAGGGCCAAACTACTGGGTGGACTGGCCGATTTCAACCTCGACGCACGTAAGTTGACCATAGATGCAGGTCCCGATTATTGGCTTGCAAAATCGAGAGTGACGCTCTTAGGATCTGCGCCTAGTGTAGTACCTACATATGACGAAAAAGGGAATCTGCATGGATTCAATTTTGGCAAATTCAACATACCGGGTTTTGGTGCTGGTTTTGATATTGGAGCAGAGTATGACATACAAGATTTATTTCCCTGTCTGAACGGACTTAAAGTTTCGGGAGCCCTCAACGATATTGGCTTTATAGTATGGAGTAAGAAAAACACCATCAGCCTTCAATCATCGGATACAGAAGTGATTGTTTCGCCCAATGATTACGAAATATACAACCGCGATGGGTCTTCGATATTCGATGTTTTTGAAGACGCTCTCGACGATATAAAAAAAGCAGTTAATCTGCAAGGCGATACAAGAAGAACCCGATTGTCGATGCTCAGAGTAAATATGAATCTGGGAGCCGAATACGAACTAATAAAACATAAATTATCTTTTGGAGCATTATATTCTATACGTTTTGGCAATTATTTCAACATAAGTGAATTTACTTTTTCTACCAATTATCATCCTTGTTCATGGTTTGCTGGCAGTTTAACTTATTCTGTTAATCACAGTCGATTCGACACCTTTGGCATGGCTATGCATTTGACGCCATCTAAAGGGATTAACTTATTTATAGCCAGCGACTACGCCATTCCTCATATATCCTCCGATTTTGTTCCGATCAGTAGCCGGGCACTAAATTTTCAGCTAGGAGTCAGTATCCCCCTAAATGATAGAAAATAATCTATACATCAACGGATTAACAGAAATCTACCGTAGACAGTATAGAAAAATTTCAATATTGGAAAACTTTATGCAAGATTTGTTTGTTTAATTTAAAAATAAGGGAAATCTATAGTGGTATTTCACATTGACTTACTGCACTTTTACAGTAAAAAAGTTATACAAATATACGAATAGTCCCTTATATCTTGGATATAAAAGAATATAGATTAATGTCTCATAGCGACTTTAATCGATAGGCTGAGAAAACTAAGAAAACGGCAGACTTTTCAACCTTTAAATGAATTTCACAAACGTGCTCCGTCACTCCAAATATTAATGGGTACGGAGCTTTTTTCTCTTTCATCAGATACAATATCTAAATCAAGCAAGAATTCATAAAAAAAGGAAAGGTCGTTTCCTCACGGGAACGACCCTCCAGAATGAAACTTAAAAGAGATTCATTAGAGTACTTTTATTGATACTTATTAGAAAACTAAGATCATGCCCAGTTGTATCTGGTCCAGATCAAAATCAAAGCCAAATGAATTGGTTTTAGTACTGCCAACTTTTTCGTATTCATAACCTAAAAATCCAAATTTACCTGTCAAGCTAACATTTTTAGAAACATTAATGGCTACGCCCGGACGAAAACCAACTTCCAGCTCGTGAGCCTTAACGTCGCTCGATTTTAGTTTGCTGTATGTATATCCGGCACCACCGTCTACAAATAATCCGCCAATATCGCCTTTAAGAAAAGAGTAGCGAACAAATGGATTAACAGTAAAACCGTCGGCTTTTTCTTTTGTCAGCAAAGAACTATCAAACTCCTTGTGTGCATATCCCAATTTTATACCTACACCCCAATTGTCGCTAACCATATAACCTACTTCGGGTGTAATATTGTAGTTTGTATGCCTGTTTCCATCTGTTACCTTACTGGTTTTGAAACCTACGCTACCTCCTACCCAAACTTTTCCGGTGTCTTGTGCACTGACTGCAGTAGTAAGACCAAACATAATTGCTAGTGTAAAAAATAATCTTTTCATAATCTTCATTTTTTTAACTGTAATAACCTTTATTTACCTTAAAATAACTTATTGTGTATTGTAAAATTTATTTCGTTTTCGATTACATTACAAATGTCCGACAAAAATGAAAGAGGAAAAAGCCCTGTGATTCTGCAAATATGTTCTATTTATCCTTTTTTATATAAAGACAAAGAAAAAGGCAGAGAGAGGCATGTTCTATATAGCCGATCAGATGTCCTAAAACTCGGAGGTATAAACCAAAGTTCAAATTTCACTTTTCGCTTAAAAAAATAAGTAGTAACTTAGTTTGTATTTTGAGTATGAATAGAATTTCAAATTATTATACGATGGCTTGGTTTTATCTTATTTTAGCAGGGCTCTCCGAAATAGTATGGGCATACGGCCTGAAAATGACACATGGTTTTACTGTTTTGGATTGGAGCATCATCACTGTCTTATTTATGGTTGTTAGTTTTTTCCTGTTTGGAAAAGCTATGCGAACAATTCCTATTGGAACGGCTTATGCTGTATTTACAGGCATCGGAGCTGCAGGAACGGCCATTATAGGCATTTTCTTTCTTGACGAAAGCACCAGTACTTTAAAATTGATCTCATTGCTTATCCTCATTGGCGGTATCATAGGATTGAAGATGAGCGACAAACCAAATAAAACGGAGGAGGATAAATCATGTTAAGTTGGATATTCTTATTAGTAGGCGGGGCATGTGAAGTAGGTTTTGTTATTTTCATGAAGCTATCCGATGGATTCAGAACTTTAAAATACTCCCTTCTGACTATTCTCTTTCAAATCTTTAGCTTTTACAGTCTTTCCCATGCCTTAAAAGAAATTCAGATAGGTATCGGCTATGCCGTATGGGCAGGTATTGGGGCTGTGGGTAGTGTTTTGGTTGGGATGATTCTTTTTAAAGAATCGAAAGATTTGAAAAAAGTTCTTTTTATATCAATGATTATCATTGGTATTATCGGTTTGAAACTAGCATCGTAAATGAATAAATAAATACTAAAAAAACTGTATATTAATCTAGACTAAAAGCATAAAGAAAGAAAAAGGAAATTTTCTATTTAAAATACATTCCGAATCTACTTTGAAATAATTTTCTATATTTGTAGCTATTGAATTTTAGAATCAGCAAATATACACATTGCACGAATGAACTTATCGAGAATACAAATCAAAGATATATCCGAACAAATAGACCCTTACGCTATCAAAAATTTTATTGTTTCCGACGAATCGGTGCGAATGCCACACTTAACGGCTAACCATCCCTTTGTAACAGATGGAATTATATTTGCCATCTGTATAAGTGGAAACGGAAGAATAAAGATCAATTTTAAAGAATACGAGATAGGGAAAAATACCATAATGACTTTTTTGCCTCATTATGTGATTGAAATAATAGAACAGAGTGAAAATGCAATGAATGAGTTTCTCATATTTTCACCTGATTTCCTTACCGAAATACCATCTTCGGGAAATCTCGATATATCGATGAGCCTAATAGAGTCGCCATGTCTGAAAGTCTCGGACGAAGAAGCGGAAAAGCTACTTGAGTTTCACTCTTTCATCGTAAAGCAGCATAAACGCAGAGAACACCCCTTCAGGGAACAAATGGCTAAGAGCTTACTTATTGCTCTACTATCCGAAATAGGAGCCATTTATTATACAAGAATGAATGAGCTGAAAAAAGAACAGTTTTCCGAATCGGAGATAAACACCTATCAGAAGGAGCAGATGTACACTTTTTTCAGGTTGGTACTTGCTAATCATAAGAAAGAAAAGTCTCTTAAGTTTTATGCCGACAAGATGTTCCTCACGCCCAAATATCTATCTACTATAATAAAGGAAAGAACCGGCCGTACAGCCTTCTCATGGATAAACGAGGCATTGATATCGTCGACAAAGCATATGTTAAAAACTACTGATCTGACGATACTTCAGATTTCGGAAGAATTGAATTTCCCCAATCCGTCTTTTTTCGGACGTTTTTTTAAGAAGCATACGGGAATGACTCCTGTGCAATATCGTGAAAGCTAATCTGTGGTACAGGATGCAGGCAGATACCAAGTAATAAGATTGTTCAAGGTGAAAAGATAAGGTGTTTTGATAAAACTTTATTTCTGATGATCAAGGAATAAATTTTCTCAATATCGAATTTTTCTCAATATCCTCATACTTTCTTACTATAACGCCAAGCTTCTCAAAGAGCTTCTTGACCAGAGGATCTATATCTGTCACATATATCTCTTTGATGCGTTTGGTAAGCAACCAGAGAGCCACGTAATTCACGTCCTTTTTAACAAAAAAGTCTTTTTCGACTTCCACTACCGATTTGCGGTCAGTATGCAAGATTATAATCGGAATACTGTCTGTATCGCAATCGGACAATTTATCATCTTTCAAAAACAGAGCTATTTTCATACCGATAAGTTTTACACAAAGTTCGGGCATTTATTCAGTTATATAAAGTTCCGTAAAGAGGAATAAATGTCCTGAATGTCTTATTTTGGAAGGCTGTTATGTGTAAAAAACAGTCTTAAACAACTCGATATATATGATTAAATAAAAAGAATTATATATTTGTAATAAAGAAATATCACTTACAACACATACTATGAAAAAATACTATATCTTGATATTTATCTCCGCACTATTTTATGCCTGCAACAATGCAGGCGGTTTTATGATATGGAGGGGTAATAATATAGAAGAACAAACAAGAGATGAGATACGCAAACTCAATGGAAACCTTGTCCACGCCCTTAATAATAAAGATGTAAAGGGCGTCAGAGCTTTATTGTCTAAAGATCTGAACAAACTATTGAAAAATAATTTAGATTCCATTGTTTACGGAGTTGGAAACTCATTCAATCTGGACAGCTACAGGGTACTTGATGAATATTATATTAGAAATACAACAGCAGGACTGCAAAATACCATTCCTGCTGCTATTACTGACGATATGAACTACACTATTAGTTATAAGGCTATGAACAAATATGCCTATATATCATTGTTAGTACCCACAAGTGATACCAATGAACTTCTTATTTTTGCTATTTATGGTAAAGATGATGATGAATGGAAAATTAACATATTGCACTTTGGACAATATAGCCTCTCCCAAAAAACTGCACACGATTATTATGCCGAAGCAAAAGAGTTTTATGACAAATCATATCTGATAGATGCAGCAAATAGCATATCCTTAGGTATGAAATGCTTAAGACCAGCTAAAGATTTTATAATTTATGAGAAAGATAAAGAGATAAAAGATTTTGAAAACAAATTGACCTCAGAAATAAACAACACATATAAAATGCCGGTAATACTGGATAAAATAGATACAAAACCTCAGGTTTTCAATATCTATACACAGGAAATAGACGAAGGTTTTTTCCCTATGGTATATTATTTATCAACTATAAATATCAGTGATACTGCAGCTTTAAAAAAGGAAAACATCAAAATAAGAAATATTATTGGGGACTATTTTACAGGAATAGATAAAGATAAGAAATATGTATTCTATAAAGCTTTTAATGAAATACCGGATGGAAATAAGACCTTAACTACATATGGGTTTGTAGATAATCTTGAAAATCAATAAAGAAAAACGTACTTGAAATATTACACAATAACCATTATAGATATGCACATTCTAAAAATTTGCTTTATATCAATAACACTAATTGTTATAACGACTACAACCACAGCTCAATCAGATTACCGGCTAATAGAGAGCCATCTTACCGCCATTACAAAAACCGACGGCTACCGCCATTACAAAAATCTGCCTGTACTCAATCAGGTAGCTGAATATATCTACAATATCTTCGGGCAGTATGCCGATACGGTTTACTATCAGAAATATAATGTGGAGGGTACGGAATATAAAAATGTAGTTTGCCGTTTCGGCACAAAAATAGATAAACCTGTAATGGTAATAGGTGCGCACTACGATGTATGCGGAAATCAGGAAGGTGCAGACGACAATGCTTCTGGTGTAGTGGGTGTTCTCGAACTGGCACGGCTACTACATGGCAAAGATGTGAGCCGACCTATAGAACTGGTTGCTTATACTCTCGAAGAGCCTCCCTTTTTCCGCACACCCCAAATGGGAAGTTACGTGCATGCCAAATCGTTGCAAGACGCAGGCACACCTGTATACGGTATGGCTGCAATAGAAATGATAGGTTATTTCGACGACGAGTCAGGATCGCAGGATTACCCTGTAAAGCCATTGAAAGTAGTATATGGCAGCAAGGCTGATTATATCCTGTTGGTAAAAAAAAGCGGCTACGGAGATTTTGTAGAAAACTTTTCGTCGTGGTTCGGTAACGCAAAGACGATAAAAACAAAAAATATAAAAGCCCCCGCTAAGCTCCAAGGTATAGACTTTTCAGATCACCTCAACTATTGGAAGCTTGGTTTCGATGCTATGATGGTAACCAATACCGCCTTTTACCGAAATAAAAACTATCATCAGACCACCGACGTAATGGCCACACTCGACATCGGACGTATGGCCGGAGTGATCAATGCTATTTACCATGCAGTATTGCATATAGATAAGCAACCCGAATCTAAGAAGGGAACGGGTAAGTGGAGCAAGAAGAAAAGCTCAAAGTCATAGTAAAAAGAAGGCTATATGCCGAATGGTTAACTATTTATTGATATTTCTTTCCACCCATTCAAAGATTGTTTTATAAACCTTATCACGTACGGTTTTCTCAGACAATACCAGATCGTGTAATCCGCCTTCTATGGCTACAATTGTCGTATTGCCTTCTATCCTACCTGCAATACGTACAATATCTTTTACATTTAGTATAGAGTCGCGTGTATATATCTGTTCTCTGTCGTTGAGATTGGTGACAGATTGCGCCGAATGCAATACCAATACCGGCTTATCTACAACAATATGGCCCTTCAGTTGTTTGTGTCCCTGATGTATTGCCCGTAACCATCCCAAATTGATCTTAGGAGCTATATTGGGTTTCCATTCCAGGTTATAATCCCATTCTCCGCCAAACGATCGGTGTATACTTTCACCGTACTTTTCGGTAAAGCCGCCCGAAATCTTTATGCGCGGAAATAGCTTACCCAAATAAGAAACCAGAGGGATGAAAGCACGTACTAAGATATTCTTATTAAATTCGAAAAAAGGACTATTCAGTATCAAGCCATCAAAAAGTTCGCTATTTCTGTTTGCTTTTGCGTACAATGTAACTATAAGGCCTCCGGTAGAATGCCCCAGCAGGACAACCTGTTCGTTTTTTTCGGCACGAATAATATTCAGGGCATTGGTAATCTCTTCGAAGTAATCGTTCAGATTTCTTATATCATTAAATTTCTGATGAGGAAGGTATGATCGTCCATACTTTCTCAGGTCGAGAGCATAGAAGTTATATCCATGGTTGTTAAACTCTACTGCCATTTCTGTCTGAAAGAAATAATCGTTAAATCCATGAATATACAACACTGCCTTTTTTGAACCGTCTGAGAATAAACGGCGGACAAGTGTGGCTATATTTCCTCCTTCATAATCGGCATTTAACGGTATTATTTTTTGTTCAAATCCGTTTTTAAGAATATCTATCGCATACAAAAAGTTTACTGCCATTTATTTTTAAGATTAATATAGTAATTCAATTAGCGGATCATCATTTATATGTTCAGCTAAAATGCTGTTGTGCCCGGCCAATAGCTGTTCCATATATTTTAAACGATGCTATTAAACATATATCGTCGTTTTTTATTAGTTTTGCAACTAATATTGCTTCATAACAACAAAACATCATGCATTTTTGTTTTAGACATAAATGTATTGATTTATTTAACGCTAAAAAACAGACACAATGAAATTATCGAAAGGATTAATAGCTATCATCGTAATTGCAGTCATCTTACTAATAGGATTTCTATGGGGAAAATCGTCCTATAACAGCATGGTAGGAAAAGAAGAGGGTGTATCATCACAGTGGGCACAGGTACAAAATGCTTATCAGCGTCGTGCCGATCTTGTACCTAACCTCGTAGCTACCGTAAAAGGATACGCTACTCACGAGCAAGAAACATTGCAGGCTGTAGTGGACGCACGTGCCAAAGCTACCCAGATGAATGTTAATGCCGACCAGTTGACAGAAGAAAACATTAAAAAATATCAGGAAGCTCAGGGCCAGTTAGGCGCAGCGCTAGGTCGTTTGCTGATGGTGCAGGAAAATTATCCCGACTTGAAAGCCAATACCAATTTCCTTGCTTTGCAAGACGAACTTACAGGTACTGAAAACCGTATTGCTACCGAACGTAATAAATTTAATGAAAAGGTAAAAGACTATAATACAACTATCCGCATGTTCCCTCGTAATATCTTTGCCGGACTGTTCGGATTTGATAAGAAAGGCTACTTCGAAGCTGATGCTGCTGCGCAAAGCGCTCCGAAAGTAGAGTTTTAAAAACTGTGAATAAATAGAAAACATTGAAACAGACGCTTCGTATACTCTTTATATTGTTGCTTGCCACGCTATCGTTGCAGGCGCAGGACGACGATTTACCAAATCCGATGTCGCCGCCACGATTAGTAAACGACTTTACGAGTACCTTTACAGATACACAGCGTGACGACCTGGAACAAATGCTGCTTGCCTATAACGACAGTACTTCTACCCAGATATATATAGTTACGGTCGACGACCTCAAAGGGTATGATGTATCCGATTTTGCTATTCGCCTGGGTGAAAAATGGGGTATCGGACAAAAAGATAAAAACAATGGGGTGCTGATACTTATCAAGCCACGCATAGGCAACGAACGCGGACGGATATTCATAGCCACAGGCTACGGGGTAGAACATATACTTACCGATGCACGTTGCGGACGTATTATGGATCAGTATATGATTCCTTACCTGCAAAACGGAGATTATTATACTGCATCGAAAGAGGCAGTAGGTGCAATAATCAATTACCTTTCGGGTGAATTTCAGGCCGATGAAGACAAAGGCGACGCAAGTCCGATCATAGCCAATATTATTCTAGTCATCGTTATACTTCTCTTCCTTTACATCTCTTATAAAGGTAATAAAGGAGGGCCATCTTCGGGAAGCAACCGTCGTGGAGGTGGTTTTGGCGGAGGCTTCGGCGGCTGGGGCGGTGGAAGTTCTCGCGGTGGAGGCTGGAGTAGCGGTGGCGGAAGCTTCGGCGGTGGTGGAGGCGGAAGCTTTGGTGGCGGAGGTGCAGGACGTAGTTTCTGACTTTTCTATAATAGAAGATATTTTAAAGGGTAGATTTGTTCTGCCCTTTATTTTTTGTGGCCAACTAAAAGCATTGTCAAATCTGATTTTTTATACCTTTGTTATTCTTAAACTAAATAATCAAAATTCATGAAAACAGCCAAAATACTTTTACTGATGGTAATAATCAGCTCATGTATATCGAACGTTTACTCTCAGAATAATAAACCGCTTCGTTTGGGGGTAGCCGGCCTATCTCACGGACACTTGTGGGAAGTTATTTCCCGCCTCGATCGTGGCGACTTTGAAGTAGTGGGTATAGCCGAAAAAGATAAAAGTCTGTGGGCAAATAAGGCTATATTGGACAAGGTAAGCGAGAAAAACTTTTATCAAGATCTGGAAAGTATGCTCGACAATACTAAACCTGAAGCCGTAATAGTATACGAAAGCATTAACGATCACCTGCGGGTAGTCGAAGCATGTGCTCCACGAGGAATACATGTTATGGTAGAAAAGCCACTGGCTGCAACTTACGAACAAGCTAAACGCATTGCAGAGTTGGCACGCCAATATAATATAATGGTACTCACCAATTACGAAACCACATGGTATGCAGCCAATCATAAAGCATACGAACTGATAAAGAAGAATAATACGATAGGTAATCTGTCAAAGATAGAAGTATATGACGGGCATGAAGGCCCTGTAGAGATAGGATGCAGTCCTGAGTTCCTAGCATGGCTTACCGACCCTGTACTCAATGGAGGAGGAGCTGTAATAGACTTTGGCTGTTATGGAGCCAATCTCTGTACCTGGCTGATGGACGGACAAAAACCTATGAGCGTTTATGCCAGTCTGAAACAATTGAAACCGCAAATCTATCCCAAAGTAGATGACGATGCTACCATCGTACTCGAATATCCGAATACAACAGCGGTAATAATGGCTTCGTGGAACTGGCCTATGGGCAGAAAAGATATGCACATTTATGGACAAAAAGGATATATATATCAAGACAATGCTAACGATATGCGGATATATTCAGGAGAAAAAAAACAAGATCTTGTGGCCGAAAAACTTACTGCACCTTACAACGATTCGTTCTATTACCTCAAAGCAGCCGTTCGTGGAGAGATAAAAGTTGAACCAACGGATTTATCATCTCTCGAAAACAATCTTATAGTAGCGGAAATACTTAGCGCAGCTATAGAAAGCAACAAGACAGGAAAAGCCGTAAAACTTGCTCAATAAAGGAGATAAACTACTAGCAATGATATAAAAATAGGGGTAATGCTTTGTGCTTACCCCTATTTTATTAATTATTTCCACTTCTTCTTATTCGTATCTGAATTGCATTTTCGATAGGCTTCTGACTTACAAAAATAAGATAACCTCCACCTCCAGCTCCACTCAGCTTCCAACCCAAAGCCTGTTCTTTATATTTGTCGAGTACTGCAAAAATATCATTATTTACCATATGCGGATACATAACTATTTGTGCCTCGAAACTGTTGCGTACTGCTCTACCCAATCTCTCTATATCCTGTTCCTTAATAGCATGCCAACAATCAAGAGCGGCATCGCTTAGTTTCTTTGAATTGTCGGCAGTAATATTAGTATCCGACAATACATTATAGCCATCGTGACGTGGATATAAAGGTACAAGCCACAAATGTTGCTCCAACCAGCGCAAAATATCATCGTCGTGAACGCTCTCTATTTCCGATGGCCAGTAACCGCCACTATAATGCAATCGGTTTAGCCCCGGCAATACAATCCCCAACGAGTCTTGCGAACCGCTGACATATTCTGTACCCGGAGGGTTTTCGAAACAAAACAACGTTTTGGCCAGCTTTTCTTTATTTCCCGCAGGAATATCTACTTGCCATAGCTCTATCGCCTTCTTTCGCGAACTGGTAGACATTCCGCTACGATCATTAAATTCATAGTCGGGTTCGATAGACAAAGTAAGTACAGGACCCGGATGCAATCCGCTAACATTAGGCTGATCGAGCCATCCTCCCGCCAGATCGATACGATATGGTATACGACATTCTTCACGCAAAGCCGTAGTAGATCGCATTGGTAAATTTTCGTGAGGTATACGTTTACTTACCACATATTCTATCCCCAACTCTTTACACAATTGTTCTTTCAGGGCACTGTGTCCATCACTGTTTACAAAAAAGATATCGGGTTTCAAGGCTTTGATATCGTCGAGGAAATCTATCAGTCCGCTACCGCTATTTATCCATGCTTGCTTCACCGACTTTAGAGCACTTACCATATAAAGGCGTTCCTGCTCATTGTTTATGGTTTTGCGGGCCTTCAGCTCGTTTACCGTTCTGTCAGATCCTATTCCTACATACAAATCTCCATATGTGGCAGCTTCTTCAAAAAAGGCCACATGGCCGCTATGAAGCATATCGTAACACCCGCTTACAAAAACTTTTTTCATATAACAGTTTCTAAGATGATCGTTTTTTATTTAACAAGATATAAATGTAAATCTTTTTTCTTTTTTTGCCAAACTCATATCTGGCTACAACTGCTTTTTAAGCCTAAACAACCACCCCTTATTAAAATAGTTTCGACATGAATGAATAAAAATACATTTATACACTTATCAACATTTCAATATTTTTATATATTTGTATTTTCAAAAAGTAAGCATAAGTAAGAATGAGAAAACAAAATACTCACCAAAACTTATAATACTAGAATAGAAAGACATAAAACAGAGCATATTAACGCCCCCTGTTCGAACGATATATATCGGGCTACAGAATCAGGGACAAGGTGGGTGGTGCTACTTGTTTCTGAATACATATCTGTAGCCTTATATTAGAAAATTGCAAACTCAAAATAGGTCGGTTACTTCCCTTAAAAAAACTGTATTTTGTTCCATTTTTATAGAACAAGTCTCTTTGTTTATTCCAGACAGCCTAGTACTTTTGTAGGATAATAATTTGAAGAAGAGAAACAATGATTTACAGTTTTGCAAACGATTATAGCGAGGGCTGCCACCCCTCAATATTAGAGGCCCTTACCCAAAGCAATCTTATACAACAAGACGGCTATGGAGATGATGAGTATACACGTAATGCAACTTCTATTATCCGACAGTTGACCCAAAGTGATGCCGACGTACATCTGATAGCCGGAGGCACGTTGACCAATCTGGTTGTACTGGCGTCGATACTACGTCCTTTCGAATCGGTAGTTGCTGCACAGACAGGGCATATATTTGCCAACGAAACGGGAGCTATAGAAGCTACGGGACATAAAGTGGAAGCTGCAACAACATCTGACGGAAAATTGCGTCCGCAAGACATTGTCCCTTTCCTCAACAAGGCGCGCGGACATCATGTGGTACGTACAAGGGCTGTTTATATATCCAACTCTACCGAGCTGGGAACTATATACTCTAAAAAGGAGCTTACCGATCTGCATATTTTTTGCAAGGCTAACAATCTAATCTTGTTTATGGATGGTGCACGCCTGCCGATGGCACTCGCAGCACCGTCTAACGACCTCACAATAGCTGATATTGCAGCACTCACCGATGTTTTCTACATAGGAGGAACAAAATGCGGAGCCCTGTTGGGAGAAGCTGTAGTGATAACAAATCCCGAACTAAAAAAAGATTTTAAATACCATCTCAAGCAACGTGGAGCACTTACTGCCAAAGGTCGTACGATGGGGATACAGTTCGACCAACTGTTGCGCAACAATCTGATATTCGATCTGGCAAATCATGCGAACCGTATGGCGGCAAAATTGTCTGCGATATTCAAATCGAAGGGCTTTCCTTTATTGATAGAATCGGATACGAATCAGGTTTTTCCTATCTTGCCTAATACCTTAGTGAAGAAAATGCAGGAAGACTATGGTTGTCTGATATGGAACGTTATCGACGAAAAACATTCGGCGGTAAGGTTTATTACATCGTGGGCTACCCCTGAAGAGGTTGTAGATAGATTTTCGATAGACAATAACTGATAATATATTGCAGTAATTTGATGGAGGCAACTATTAAAGGTTGCCTTTATTATTTTCTGAACCAATAGTTTTTTTTCATATAAAAATGAAATTATTCTATCTTTTTTAAGGATGCTCTTATATTATACCTACCTATATAAAAACGGAAAAGTCCGCAAAATCTCTTCGCTGACCTTCCAACCTTAACACAAACTTTACAAAACTACACAACACTAGAACGAAACTAAGAGAAAAATGTTCACTTCGTGTTGAAT
>NZ_JAEPKU010000050.1 GCF_016652235.1 Dysgonomonas sp. Marseille-P4677 | reverse complement strand
TCTAATAAGACATATTATACGATTCAATAAAAAATGATAAATATAGGATTGAGGCTAGTTTATGAAGATGTTGATCTTAAAGAAGGCCTTCTTCTTATTGTATGCTGTGTAGAAAACAATATATAATCATGTTTGTATCTTAAAAGATTATTTGGATAAAGTATTGGTTAAATAATAGGATTTATACAAAAATAGTTAATTTTGTTTCATCCAATAAAAATGATATCTATACATTGTCGAACTTGGTAATCTTCTGATTTGTTAGACTGAGGGCTTTGTTCTGGTTAGAAAGCTATATAAACATTATAAAAGCTAAAATATGAAAATATCTATAATAGGAGCAGGTAATATGGGAGGCGCTATAGCATCCGGATTGGCAGCAAGTGGTAGTGTTCTTCCTCGAGATATAACGGTGATTGATCATAAAGGTCAGAATGTACCACGTTTGAAAGCCATTTCAGAGGCGCTGAATGTTGTAGTAAATGATTATACATCATTGTCTACTGCCGATATGATAATCATAGCTGTAAAGCCATGGATGGTAGAAGAAGTTCTAAAAACGCATAGAGATCTTATTGCCGGACCTAAGCAGCTAATCGTTTCTATTGCTGCTATTATTACTTTATCCCAATTGCAGGAGTGGACCAGTCCTTTACAACCTGTATTCCGCGTTGTTCCCAACACTGCGATTGCAGTACGTCAGAGTATGACTTATATAACATCGCAAAATGCAGATAAAGAACAACAAAATAGTGTATATCGTATTTTTTCGTTACTAGGTAAGGCCGAAGTTGTAGATGAAAAATTAATTCCGGCTATAACATCTCTTACTTCCTGTGGTATTGCTTTTGCTTTCCGATATATACGGGCGGCTATGGAAGGCGGAATAGAAATGGGGATTTATCCCGATCAGGCAAAAAACGGAATTTTGCAAACGTTGCGAGGTGCCATTGATCTGCTTGAGGCTACAGGTAACCACCCCGAGGTAGAGATCGATAAAGTTACTACAGCCGGAGGTATTACGATTAAAGGATTGAACGAAATGGAGCATGCTGGTTTTACTTCGTCTGTGATCAAAGGACTAAAAACAAGTAATGTAAAATAATATATTCCTATTAATGCGAATAGGTTTAGGTTTGTAATAATTGAAAAATATACTAGATATATTCGTTAAAAGGGATTGAAGAATCGAGAATTGATAAAGAAGACATTCGAACAGTTATTGTGCATTGTTTATGCGTAATAATTTAATAGAATTGAACTATATGTGAGGCTGTTTTATCGATTATTGTAATCGAACGAGAAATAAAAAAATAAAATCACATACAGCGTTTTCACATATATATATTATCTTTACAATTCGTAGTGTATCACTATTGGAACGTGATAAAATACTATGAGAGGCTGATTATCAGTAGCTATTTAGCTAGAAGATCAACTGTAAATGTTAATCAAGGCCTCACCTGAAAAAGAGTAAGAAAAAACGATATAAAATGATTTACAAATGGAATTACGAAGCCCTAACAACCCAGCAAAAAGAGCAGAGAGATGATCTTGCGAAGAAATTAGGCATAAGCCCCGTTCTTTGCCAACTCTTGATACAGAGAGGTATATCCTCATCGGAGGATGCATATAAGTTTTTTCATCCGAGTTTGAAAGATTTACATGATCCTTTCTTGCTACCCGATATGGACAAAGCAATTAAGAGAATAGAAAAGGCATTAGGGCAAAAGCAGCGTATATTGATATACGGTGATTATGATGTGGATGGCACAACGGCTGTTGCACTTGTTTATAAATTTCTACGGAAATTTACCACTAATCTGGATTATTATATTCCGGATCGTTATGATGAGGGATATGGGATTTCAGAACAAGGAATTGACTATGCTGAAGAAACGGGTGTGAAGCTTATTATAGCCCTTGATTGTGGGATTAAGGCTATAGAAAAAGTTGCTTACGCTAAAAGCAAGGGGATAGATTTTATAATTGGTGATCATCATATGCCTGATGAGGTTTTGCCTGATGCAGTTGCTGTTATAGATGCAAAGCGTCTAGATTCTACTTATCCTTATGAACATTTATCCGGATGTGGAGTTGGATTCAAACTTGTACAGGCATTAGCTCAAAACAATAAAATAGATTTTTCAGAACTTACTGATTTACTTGATCTTGTAGCCGTTAGTGTTGCTTCAGATATTGTCCCTATTACAGGAGAAAATCGGATATTAACTTATTATGGATTGAAGCAACTTAATTCAAACCCCAGTTTGGGACTGAAGGGTATTATCGAAATTTGCGGACTAACATATAAGAGTATAACAGTCAATGATATAATATTTAAGATAGGGCCTCGGATCAATGCTTCAGGGCGTATGATGAAAGGTAAAGAGGCTGTCGATCTATTATTAGCCAATACTATTGAAGATGCTCGCGAACAGAGTGAAAATATAGATCATTATAATGATGACCGTCGTGAATTAGATAAACGAATAACTGATGAGGCTATTCAATTTATCGATGAAACGGTGGATATGAAAAAAAATAAAAGTGTTGTTGTTTATAACGAAACATGGCATAAAGGTGTTATCGGTATAGTTGCTTCCCGTCTGACCGAAAAATATTTACGTCCGGCGGTAGTTCTTACTAAATCTCAGGGGCTTATAACAGGTTCGGCTCGTTCTGTTATGGGTTTTGACGTGTATAAAGCAATAGAAGCATGTAAAGATATTCTTGAAAACTTTGGAGGGCATACTTATGCAGCGGGTTTATCCTTGAGAGAGGAAAATCTCGCTGAATTTAAAAAACGTTTCGAAGAATTATCTTTGAAGACAATAGCACCCGAAATGATGCGTCCTCAGATTTATATTGATGCAGAGCTGTCATTTAAAGATATAAATCTGAAGTTTATTGATGATTTGGCATCTTTTGCTCCATTTGGACCTGAAAATCTTAATCCTATCTTTGTTACTTGTGGCGTGAAAGATTATGGAACCAGCAAGATGGTTGGAAAAGAAAATGTACACCTGAAGCTGGAAATGATAGATGACACTACTTCTGTACCTGTAAATGGTATTGCATTTCGTCAGAGTGCTAATTATGAGCGGGTAAAAAATGGGCTGCCATTCGATATTTGTTATACATTAGAGGAAAATACTCATAACGGGAAAACAAATATACAACTCTATGTGAAAGATATTGATGCCGGCCAACTTGGAGATTCACATTAATAATTATAATATGAAGAAGTCTTTATTCCTATTTTTAGTAATTTCTTTGCTTGCACTTATATCTTGTGGTGGTAAAGCAAATGCAAATAAGTCAGAAGATGAAAAAGTAAATACTTTAATGACCGAGCAAGAATGCATAAAATCAGATACTTATGAAACTAATAAAGGCGATTTAAAGGTTACATTAGTAGGGCATGCTTCTATTATATTTGAGTATGCAGGCAAGGTTATTCATGTCGATCCTTATACCCAGGTAGCAGATTATTCAAGATTGCCTAAGGCTGATTTTATAATACTTACCCACGAACATGCCGATCATTTAGATACAGTTGCGATTGATGCAATTAAGAAAGCAGATACTCATTATATCGTGTCTAAAGTATGTAATGAAATGCTTGGATATGGAGATGTGATGAATAATGGAGATGATAAAGTTTTAGCTGATTTCTCGATGAAAGCTATACCGGCTTATAACATGGTAAACAAAAATCCGCAAGGTGGATTTTATCACCCAAAGGGTAGAGGTAATGGCTATATTTTTACTTTTGGTGACAAGAATGTGTATGTAGCTGGAGATACAGAAAATATTCCTGAAATGGATGCCTTGAAAGGAACAATCGACATTGCTTTTCTTCCTAAAAATTTGCCATATACAATGTCTGACGATATGTTTATAGATGCAGCAAAGAAGGTGCAGCCAAAGGTGCTTTATCCATATCATATGTCGGAGTTTGATCAGGGAAAGATAGGTAAGGCGTTGGATGGTACCGGGGTTAAACTTGAAATACGTCCGATGAAAAACTAATACATTAATTGATTAATGAATATGCCAATGTGTCAATGATTTAGATTGTACATTGGCATATTTAATAATTGGCACATCAGAATGGATATCTATCACAAAATACTCAAGCAGTATTGGGGTTATGACAAATTTCGCCCATTACAGGAAGAAATTATCCATTCCGTAAGCCAAGGGAAAGATACACTCGGGCTAATGCCTACGGGTGGAGGTAAATCATTGACCTTTCAGGTGCCGGTTATGGCTATGGAAGGTCTTTGTCTTGTGGTTACTCCGCTGATCGCTCTTATGAAGGATCAAGTTGATAATTTACGTAACCGTGATATAAGGGCGTTGGCAGTTTATTCGGGGATGACCCGTCAGGAAATAATAACTACACTGGAAAATGCCATTTTTGGAGACTATAAATTCTTGTATGTATCGCCTGAACGCCTTGCCACAGATTTATTTCTGAATAAGTTGCGTGATATGAATATCTGTTTATTGGTGGTAGATGAGTCGCATTGTATATCTCAGTGGGGATATGATTTCCGGCCATCTTATCTCCGGATAGCAGAGATTCGAGATCATTTACCTGAAGTACCGGTCTTAGCGCTTACAGCAACGGCAACACCTGAGGTCGTAGAAGATATTCAAGATCAATTACACTTCAAAAAAAAGAATGTATTTGAAAAAAGTTTTGAGCGTAAAAATCTTGCTTATATTGTAAGGAATACAGAGAATAAACCCGAAGAATTAATTCGTATTTTGGAAAAAATAAAGGGTTCGGCTATTGTGTACGTTCGCAGTCGTCAACGAACAAAAGAGGTGGCTGATTTTCTTGTTCAGAGTGGTTTTTCCGCAGACTATTATCATGCCGGGCTGAGTGGTGAAGATAAAGAACGGAAGCAAAATGCGTGGAAAAATAATGAAAAACGTATCATTGTTTGTACAAATGCTTTTGGAATGGGGATCGATAAGCCTGATGTGAGACTGGTTGTGCACACAGACTTACCAAATTCGGTAGAGGAGTATTTTCAGGAGGCGGGGCGCGGAGGTCGTGATGGAAATAAGTCTTTTGCTATTATTCTTTATAATAAAAATGATAGTTCAAAGCTGAAAAAACGTATCCGTGACGAATTTCCCGATAAAGAGTTTATTTTGCAGGTTTATGATTCGTTAGCTTATTTTTTTCAAGTTGCTGAGGGGTTTGGAGTAGGGATGGTACATGATTTTAGTTTGCACCAGTTTTGCGCTACTTACAAGCTATCTCTTTTACCTGCTCATAATGCTCTTAAAATATTAGATCTTGCAGGTTATATTGAATATACAGATGAGGTTGATAACCGTTCCCGCTTAATATTTACTGTATATAGAGATGAACTGTATCGTTTCGATTTTGAAGGAGAGTATGAACAGTTGATAAATACTATATTACGTCTTTATACAGGGGTGTTTACTAATTATGCGACAATAAACGAAGCTGAAATAGCTTTGAGGCTTAATACTACTCGCAGGGCTGTCTATGAGGAGCTTAAAATTTTAGCAAAACGGCATATCATTGATTATATTCCTCATAAAAAAACGCCATTAATTACATATACCCGACCGCGTGTTGATTGTAAATACTTAAATATTCCCCGTCTTGTAAATGAAGATAGGAAAGAGCGTTTTGAAAAAAGAATTCAGGCAATAACTCACTATGTAGAGCAAGATAATATTTGTCGCAGTCGTGTATTGTTATCTTATTTTGGAGAGAAAAAGTCAACTGATTGCAGACAATGCGATGTGTGTTTGGCAAAGAACGATTCCGGTCTTACAAACGTGAGATTTAATGATATATCTTTATCAATAAAAGAATGTTTGCAGCATGATGATTTAAGTATAGATAGGTTGGTTGATGTTCTTGCAAAATATCCGAAGAAAGACGTTGTAAGCGTTATTCGCTTTTTAATCGATAGGGGAGAATTAACTTTGAATATTGATAAAGTTCACTTGAAAGAGTAATTCATTTGTCTGATTTAGAATATATCATTTTTACTCTTTATTATTTATCTATATGGTGTCAGTTGCTTGTACACAACTTGTTTTCGAGGTGAATAAGGTAATAAAGTAAAATCTCTTTCAAAACTGTAACTTTTGTCACCTTTTATAAAGAAGGCTGTTTGTAATCTATTGATTTGTAGTATATAGTATTAGTTTTTTGTTGTGGATTGAATATATTGAAATAACATATATCAATCTCAAAAAAAGCGATTTCATCTGTTTATTTGATTGTTTAATCTCTTTTTTGTTAAAGGAATAGACAATTATATTATCTTTGCATTATTATCATTCATACTAAAATATGGGCATTTTCATATCGATACTTGTTACTCTTTTATTGGTATTTCTTAATGGTTTTTTTGTTGCGGCAGAGTTCGCTATTGTTAAAGTCAGATCATCACAATTAGAATTAAAGGCTCAGGCTGGCAGTCGGACTGCAATCCTTTCGAAGCATATTGTAAATCATCTCGATGCTTATCTGGCAGCTACTCAGTTTGGAATCACTATTGCCAGTTTGGGACTGGGGTGGATTGGAGAACCAATTGTTTCTAAAATTATTATAGAGCTTATGGCCCTGTTTGGTGTTGCTATAAGCCCTGAATTGGCTCATAGCATAGCTTTGCCTATTGCGTTCGTTATTATAACTATTCTTCATATTGTATTAGGTGAATTAGCACCTAAATCACTTGCTATTCAGCGTTCAGAGCAGACTACTTTGGCTGTGGCGTATCCTCTCCATGCTTTTTATTGGATTTGTCGTCCGTTTATTTGGATACTGAATGGTATAGCTAATTTTGTTATTAAAGCAGTTGGCTTACATGCTGTCTCTGAGCAGGAAGTGTATAGTAGCGATGAGTTACGCTATCTGGTAGATCAAGCTATGGAAAGCGGTAGGGTAGACAGTACCGAATTCGACATTATACAAAATGCATTTGATTTTTCGGAGCGTACAGCGCGGCAGGTTATGGTTCCGAGAACGCAGGTAGTTGCTATAGATGTGAATGATTATGATGACAAAACTCTTGAATTCGTAATTGAAGAGGGCTATTCGCGTATTCCTTGTTACGAAGACAGTATTGATAATGTTATTGGAGTTGTTCATCTTAAAGATATTCTTAAAAAGATGCGTATAAGCACCGGTACGGTTAATATCCGTTCTATTGTACGCCCTGTATCTTTTACTCCCGAAACTAAACGTATTGGGCAGTTATTGAAAGAGTTTCAGGTAAAACACCAGCAAATAGCGATGGTGTTGAACGAATATGGTGGAGTAGAAGGTGTTATAACAATGGAGGACATACTGGAAGAACTTGTCGGTGAAATTCAGGATGAGTATGATAATGAGATACCATTCGTAGAGCAAACGGGTGAAAATGTTTACTCGGTAATTGCCACAGCGGCTATTTCCGATATTAATGATGAGCTGCCTCATCCTATAGATAAAGATAAACAATACGATACCCTTGCCGGATATCTTATTGATAAGTTCGGACGTATTCCGAATACTCATGATAAGTTGGAAGCCGAAGATTATCAGTTTACGGTGATTAAGAAGAATAAAACATCCATCGTGGTTGTTCAGGTAAAAGACCTGATTAGTAATGAAGCAGAAGAGGATGTACAACCGAAAACGAATCAAATCTGATTAAAACAGTACAATGAATTTTGAACTACAATATACTGACGGCCAATCCAAGGCTAGGGCAGGACTTATTACAACTGATCACGGACAGATAGAAACACCTATCTTTATGCCTGTGGGTACACAAGGGGCTGTGAAAGCCGTTCATATGACTGAATTGGAAAAGGATATAGAGGCTCAGATAATTTTGGGTAATACATATCATTTATATTTACGTCCGGGATTAGATATTCTTCAACAAGCAGGCGGTCTGCATAAATTTAATAGCTGGAATAAGCCTATTCTAACTGATAGCGGTGGCTTTCAGGTATTTTCCTTAGCCGAAAATAGAAAGCTGACAGAAGAAGGAGCTATTTTCCGTTCACATATCGATGGGTCAAAACATATTTTTACACCCGAATATGTGATGGATATACAGCGAATCATAGGTGCCGATATTATTATGGCCTTTGACGAATGTACTCCGGGTGATGCAGATTATTCGTATGCAAAAAAATCGCTCGATCTGACTGAAAGATGGTTGGATAGATGTTTTCGGCAATTTAATGGTACAGAGTGCCAATATGGATACAAGCAAGCTCTCTTCCCGATAGTACAAGGTTGCGTATATCCTGATTTGCGTCGTCGGGCTGCTGAAAATATAGCAGCTAAAGGAGCAGACGGAAATGCGATTGGCGGTTTGGCCGTAGGAGAACCTACCGAGAAAATGTATGAAATGATAGAGGTTGTGAACGAAATATTGCCGCAGGATAAACCTCGTTATCTTATGGGAGTAGGTACGCCCGCTAATATATTAGAGAGTATAGAAAGAGGTGTGGATATGTTTGATTGCATTATGCCAACACGCAATGGACGTAACGGGCAAATTTTCACCAAAGATGGTATAATGAATATGCGTAATAAGAAATGGGCAAATGATTTTTCTCCAATCGAAGAAAATGGAGCTTCATTTGTTGATACTTTATATTCAAAAGCATATCTTCGTCATCTCTTTATAACTAACGAGATACTAGGCTTACAGATTGCGTCTATTCATAATTTGGCATTCTATCTATGGTTGGTAAAAGAGGCTCGAAAACATATTATAGAGGGTGATTTCTCGTTGTGGAAAAAAGCAATGGTAGAAAATGTCTCCCGGAGAATTTAATTTGACATTATTAAATCAATATAGCTGAGATTAGTAAGTAATAATGAAGGTATTATCGATACTCGACAAGTATATAATCAAAAAATTCTTGGGAACATACATATTCTCAATAATTCTTATTATATCTATAGCTGTTGTATTTGATATAAACGAGCGGCTAGATAAATTCCTTACAAACAATGCGCCTCTAAAGGCTATTGTTTTCGACTATTACTTCAACTTTGTACCTTATTATGTAAATCTGTTCAGTGCTCTATTTGTCTTTATTGCAGTTATATTCTTTACATCCAAACTGGCCGATAATTCAGAGATCATAGCCATGCTTTCTAATGGTATGAGCTTTAAAAGGCTGATGAAGCCTTATATGATATCGGCGGGAGTAATTGCAGCCTTTTCTTTTATACTGAGTAGCTTTATTATACCTCCGGCTAATGAAACCCGTATCAATTTTCAGAACAAGTATATCAAAGATAAGAGTGTCGATTATGCTACAGGTATTCAAATGCAGGTTGATCAAGGTGTTATACTTTATATAGATCGATTCGATAATAAGACTAAAGAAGGATATAACCTGTCTCTTGATAAGTTTGAGGATAAAGAACTAAAATCTCGTCTGATAGCATCGCGTATTCAATACGACAGTGCTTATCATTGGGTGTTGAATAATTACTCGATCAGAGAATTTGAAGGTATGAAAGAGGTTATAAGTTCGGGTACAAAAATGGATACGACAATCAATGTTATACCTAGCGATTTTCTTGTTTCTGTAAACGATTTTGAGCAAATGACAACTCCTAAATTATATGAGTATATTCAGCGGCAAAAAGCTAAAGGATTAGCTAATGTAGGGGGGGTGAGTATTACTCAATTCGAAATAGAATTCCATAAGCGTTTTGCTTCTGTATTTTCGGCATTTATCCTGACTATTATTGGAGCTTCTCTTTCGGCACGTAAAGTGAAGGGGGGGATGGGGCTTAATATTGGAATTGGATTGGGACTTAGTGTGTCGTATATTTTATTCCAAACAGTAAGTTCTTCGTTTGCCGTAACTGGTACTATGTCGCCTATGCTGGCTGTTTGGATACCGAATATTGTATTTATATTTATTGCTGCATACTTATATTCTAAAGCTCCTAACTAAATGGATATATGAGAGATATGATATAAAAAAAGAGAATCTTATAAGATTCTCTTTTTTGTTTTTTACCAGCCAAAAGCCTCATCGGTCATCCATTTGCCCTGTACTTTCATTACCTGTTCGATAATATCACGGGCAACACCCATTCCGCCTTTGTAGTGGGAAATATATTTTGCAATACTTTTTATTTCGTTAGCAGCATCGGCCGGAGCTACAGATAGGCCTACCGATTGCATTACATGATAATCAGGCAAGTCATCACCTGCATATATAATTTCTTCAGGTTTGTAACCTGTCCGCTGTACATAGTCATTGAAGTCGTGTATTTTGATTTTGGACTTCATATATATATCTTTTATACCCAAGCGAGAGAAACGAAGACGTACAGCTTCTGTATCGCCTCCTGTAATGATTGCTATGCCATAACCATTACGCACTGCAAGATTGATCGCATACCCGTCTTTAATGTTTACCATGCGCATCGGCTCACCCTCAGGTGATAGGGGTATAGAATCGGGAGATAGAACTCCATCAACATCAAATATAAATGCTTTAATCTTGCTTAGATCATAATTAATAGTACTCATGATATCATCAATTCGTTTTAGTATTATGTATATTTTCGCTAATCAGCTTATATATTTCTTTTATTCTGTCGTCTTCTATCATTTCCAGATGTTTGTTAATTATATTCTCATCAAATCTTACTGCTGGACCAGTTTGAGCTTCATCTGGTGTCAATTCATGAACTTTCGATGCAGTCTCATCAATGAGAGGTAGGGCTACATTGAAGGGTAGGTCTATTTTCTTTAAAAAATGCTCTGCCAAAGAGTACATATGGTTTGTGAAATTACAGGCAAATACCCCGGTGAGATGAATATATCGTCTGTCTGTTGATGACAAGATAGAGACTTTATCTGATAGTTGTTTAGAGATGGAATCCAATGTTTGTAGACTCTTATTGTCCGATGCTTCTATAAAGATAGGGGTAGTTTTCCAGTCCAGTACCCTGTTTTTGCTGAAGGTCTGAAATGGATATATTACACCATAAGCAGCATTATATTTTTCAAAAACAGACATAGGGATACTGCCTGATGTGTGTATCCATAGGCCTTTATTTGGATGGAGTTGTGATATAATATCTTCAAGTACCGAATCTTTCAGGCAGAAAATATAGATATCAGCATCAGAAACTATATCCTCTATATTTGTTACTGGTTGGGCTTCTACTTGATTAGCCAACCAAGTTGCTGATTCAAAGCTCCGACTATATACTTGTATGATATTAAAACCATATTTATAAAGCTCGGTAGCTAGATGAACAGCCACATTTCCGGCTCCTATAAATACAATTTTCATTAGTTTTTCTTTTTAGAAGTTAGCACCATGGCTACACCAGCAATGATGAGTCCCAGAGGTACTATCAAATTTGAATAATTACTCATCCAACTAAAAAAGAAGTCAGCGTTTAGTAAAATACCGACACCTAGAAATATCCATCCCAGTATCTTTTTAGGTTGCGTGATAAGAAATACAATACCTGCCATTAAAAAGAAAGCTCCTATACTAATTAGATTCTTAGCATATGGTATATGAGACAGAATACCTAATTTGTCTAAAAGGAATACTATACCGAATACAAGAATAGTGATTCCGTACGATAAACGGTCGTTTGATGTTTTGTTTGAACTGGTAGCCATATTTTAGATCAAAATAGAATGATATATTTTATAATTATAAGGTAAATATAGTATTATACTTTATAATAGATCGTTCGGTAATTTTAATCAGTTAGTTGATCTATATTAAATTTTCCAATATGTATTTTCTCCCATTGAAGTTTATCTTCATCATGTGGAGCTTTTTCTTGTGCTTTATGCCCGATAGCAATTATAGACAAGACCTGCATTTGCATAGGAACATCTAACAGTTCTCGTACGTATTCATCAGAAGGTGTGTCTCCTTCGGTAAATCTTTCTCTGACTTGTACCCAACAGCTACCTAGTCCTAAATCTTCGGCTTGTAATTGCATTATGATAGAGGCTATTGAAGTATCTTCTATCCATACATCGCTAGTCAATGGATTAGCCAATACAACTATTGCTAGGGCGCAACCGGCAATTAATTTACTACTTCCTTTTTTACAGAGAGAAAGCTTTTCAAGCATCTCTTTATCTTCTACAAGCACAAATTGCCAAGGATTGGCACTCTTAGATGCAGGAGACAAAAGTGCGGCCTTCATTATTTTTTCTACTTGGTCCGGAGTTAGCTTTTCTTCTGTAAACTTTCGAATACTGCGACGGTTTATTATTAATTGTTGAAAATCAGTCATTGCTTTTTTATCTTTTAGCGTCTTGTTAAACGTTCAATTTCTTCACCTAGTTCCTCCACGCTTTTAACTCCCTCTGTACTATTCTTCCGAAGCAATATATTTAGAGTTTGCATAATAAGTTTTATATCCAGAGCTAAGGAGTATCCGTTGATATATAAGAGATCGTATTTTAATTTATCCCTTGCCGATGTATTATATTTTCCTTGTACTTGAGCTAAACCGGTTAATCCGGCTTTTACCCGATGGCGAAGTTTATATTCCGGCATTTCTTCACTGAATTGTTCTACAAAGAACGGGCGTTCGGGGCGAGGTCCTACAATGCTCATATCACCTATCAGTATATTGAATATCTGAGGTATTTCGTCGAGGCGAGTTGCTCGAAGTATGTGTCCCAGTTTGGTGATACGTTTATCTGTTTCTTGAGCTAAAACAGGCCCGGATATGGCTTCAGCATTTTCGACCATTGTCCGGAATTTATATATCTTAAATATTCTATTGTCCCGAGTAATTCTTTCTTGTACATAAAATGCGCTCCCTCCTCCAATTTTAAGAATAAGATACACACATACAAAAGGAATGAAAAATATCACTAAAGCTATAGAACTTAGAACAACATCTATTATCCTCTTTATCGTTTCACTTCCTTGCGATAGACCTAACTCTCTAACATCTAATACGGGAGAGTCATCTATTTGCAGGAAGTTTGCATTGAATTGTAATATTTCTGAACTTTTGGGTTGATATAGAACCGTGCGATCTTTTTCTACGCAATAAAGTATGATTTCTTGTTTCAAGGTTTCTTCCACATCTTCTGTCAAGAAAGTAACATCACATTCGTCTATGAAGTCGAAAACTTTTGTGTAGTCAGGTGCGCATACATGTTTTATATGCGACCACATACCTCTCGATTCAAGTAATTTATAGGCTAAAGCCTGAGCTTTATCGTAACCAATTACCAGTACTGATTTGCCTTTGTTTACTCTAAAATACATTCGGCTGGCAAATAAATGCCAGAGGGTTATGAGTACAATTTGGATAAGGGTACTGGATAATAGTATACTTCGGGGGAAAGCAAATTCCCTTATAAAAAAACTGATACCCATTGTAATAAACAGAAGGGAACCTAAAGCAAGGGCAACGGTATAACCAACACCGAAGAATGTAAAATCTTTTGGCTTATCTAATTCAAAAGTATGGCTTAATATGATGTAACTGAAAATAATAAAAGGCAAACTTGACCAGAAAGCATTGTAGTTGATTGTAAAGTTATCAAGTGAGTCTTTAAATATATAGAAAGACAACATATATGATGCATAAATGATGCCTAAATCTAACAATGGAATTAGAATTCTAAAACCTTTGTAGCCGAATATTCTCTCTAATATTTTATTCATTTAGTAAAATAATATGACTAAAATAGAATGACTAGCGGAATGTGTATGTGAAATTTAGCACTTACTTTTTCTTAGTCTTACTTTTAGTTTTGGAGGCAGGCTTACTGTCAGTTTCGTTGACTATCTTCATCGCGGCTTCAAAATTAATACTGTCAGGAGACGTTCCTTTTGGTATTTTATAGTTGTTTTTCTTGTATGCGATATAGGGGCCGTACCGTCCGTTTAGTAACTGTAGTTCTGTATCTTCTGTAAATGTTTTTATAACCTTTTCTGCATCTTTTTTCCTTTTTTCAGTAATTAAAGGAATTGCATCTTCGATATCTATACTATAGGGATCATAAGTTTTCGGTAAAGAAATAAACTTTCCATCATGTTTTATATAAGGCCCGAAACGACCTGTACTTACACTTACTACTTTATTTTCAAATTCACCGATTGTTCGAGGTAATTCAAATAGTTTAAGAGCTTCTTCAAGCGTAATAGTTGTTATGGACTGACTTTTCTGCAAACTGGCAAACTGAGGTTTATCCTCGTCTTCTTGAACACCAATTTGTACCATTGGTCCAAAGCGGCCTATTTTTACCGATACCTGACGACCAGATTTAGGATCGAGGCCTAATATGCGTTCTCCTATTTTATGATCGGTTTGCATATTGGTAGCAGACTCTACTACAGGATGGAATACTTTATAGAATTTGTCAATCAATTGAGTCCAGTTCTCTTCTCCTTCTGCTACATGGTCAAACTCTTTTTCGACATTAGCTGTAAAATTATAGTCAAGAATGCCGGGGAAATACTCTGTAAGAAAATCATTGACAACTATACCTGTATCAGTTGGTATTAGTTTTCCCTTGTCGGTTCCGGTTATTTCGGTCTTTTGAGAGTCTGAAATTTTATCCTTTTTTAGTGTCAGTACATTGTATTGACGCTCAGTTCCTTCTATATTAGACTTTTCGATGTATTCTCGATTCTGAATTGTAGAAATCGTCGGTGCATATGTTGATGGACGTCCTATGCCCAACTCTTCAAGTTTACGAACAAGGGCAGCCTCGCTATAACGGCTTGGTCGTTGGGTAAATCGTTCGGTAGCCGTTGTTTCTTTCATATCCATAGGCTCCAAAGGTTTTACTGATGGAAGAAGACTTGTTTCGCTGTCCATATTTTCATCATCAGTTCCTTCTAGATATACATGTAAGAATCCATCAAATTTAATGACTTCTCCTACAGCCGCAAATTTGAGATCGTTATTGTTTGAAATACCTATTGTGATGGTTGTCTTCTCCAGTTCGGCATCAGCCATTTGTGATGCTATTGTTCTCTTCCATATAAGGTCATATAGTTTCTTTTCTTGGGCTGTGCCTGCAACAGTACTTTCTGACATATAAGTTGGGCGAATGGCCTCATGTGCTTCTTGTGCACCTTTGCTTTTAGTCGAAAATTGACGAACCTTAGAATATTGCTTACCGTATGCCGATTCTATTTCACTCTTTGCAGTATTGATCGCTAAGCCCGATAGGTTAACAGAGTCGGTACGCATATATGTGATTTTTCCCGATTCGTATAGCTTTTGCGCTACCATCATAGTCATAGATACAGGAAAACCTAACTTGCGAGATGCTTCTTGTTGAAGTGTTGAAGTAGTGAAAGGCGCTGCCGGAGATTTTTTTATCGGCTTGGTTTCCACATCCTCTACTTTAAACGAAGCATCTTTTAATTTTTCAAGAAATTCTAAAGCTTCTTTCTTTGTCTTTAACCGTTTATTGAGCTCTGTCTTTATTTCGGTTTCTACTCCATTCTCTTTTTTTGTAAATATAGCAGTTACACGATACGATGCTTCGGCTTTAAATGCTTGTACTTCACGCTCGCGTTCAACTATGAGTCTTACAGCTACAGACTGCACACGTCCGGCAGATAGTGCCGGCTTTACTTTACGCCAAAGTACGGGTGATAATTCGAAACCTACTATGCGGTCAAGGACACGGCGGGCTTGTTGGGCATCAACCAGATTTATATCTATTGGCCGGGGATTCTCTATAGCATGAAGAATCGCGTCCTTTGTTATTTCGTGGAAAGCGATTCTTCTGGTTTTTTTTTCATCAAGCTTCAGCGTTTTAAATAAGTGCCATGATATGGCTTCCCCTTCCCGATCCTCATCGGAAGCGAGCCACACAATGTCAGCATCCTTGGCAGCTTTCTTTAATTCGTCCACTACCTTCTTCTTGTCGCTGGGCACTTCATATATGGGGGTGTAGTCGTTCTCAAGATCTATCCCGAGATCTTTCTTTTTTAAATCTCTAATATGTCCGTAACTAGACATAACTTTAAAATCTTTACCAAGAAATTTTTCTATGGTTTTGGCTTTAGCTGGAGATTCGACTATCACTAAATTTTTTTGCATATAAGGCTTGTCTTGTATTATATTATGATGAGTCCTACATTGGACTCATTAAAATGCATTGTTTATACTATTGAACCGCAAAAGTAATGATTTTGTTTTAAATAGCAGAATAAAAAAAAAATGAACAATAGAGTTTATTATTATGTTTCTATTCATTTTAACATAAATAAGGTTCGATAATTTTGACAGATCTTTGACTCAATCGAAAAAAATAGGTTTAATATCTGCTGCAAAATAAGAAAATCCGACTTCTTCAAAATTGTAAAATGAAAGAATGTTTTTTGCTATAGGAATGAAAGCTTCAAAATCATAGATTATTAAATCAATGTATGAAAAATGAAACCCTGTTGCTCCGCCTAAACTGTTTGCTATACCATTGTAGTTTATCTCACTAATTATTTTGTCTTCGATTTCACTTCTGAAATTAACCACTTCTTCACGTGGAATATTTATATTCTCGAAGAATAGGAAACCAAAAATAACTCCGTTTTCTTTGGCTTCATCAAAGTGGTTTCTGTGTCCTTGATAATAATCATTTATGAGTGCTGTACATGAAGTGTATCCCGAAAAAACGTCTTCGCGTAAAGTCCATTCCTTTTCTTGTGAAGGTTCTATTCTGTATCCACTATATATTTGGGTTGGATTCTCGAATTTAGGCCAGCTGTTTTCTTCTATTCTTTTATCTATAATGGTTTTAAGGTCTGTTATATTAGTTGACCCTTTTTCTTTTTGGCTTTCAATAAAATTGATATATCCTACATATTCCATTGTGTATAGCTCACTAATGAACTGATCGAGATATATAAAAAACATAGAGTAGCGTTGCTTCTCTTCCAATTGCATTAGTTTAGGGCTATATACCTCAATGTTTATTTTACTTCGCTGATTGTCTGTTTCCGGATATATAACAATGTCACTCTTATCGATCTTTGTCCCATACATCTCCATTGTTGAATCAGGATCAGCATGAGCCGGCTTTGTTGAATAAAAATTCCATGTTTCGGATAGGCTTTGGGGTGCATATTGGTTCCAATAATAAATTTGCATCAGTCTGCATCTATCTCCTTCGGGTGTAAGGATTAATTCATATTTACCTTCACTGTTTTTACCCATCTCAAAATATACTTTAGAGAAGGCTATTTGCAGTATATTATCCACGAAGCTAATGAGAGTTTGACCATCAGCGTTATTATCCATCATTTCTCTAATTTGATATTCTTCTTCCAGAAAAGACTTCCAGAACTTGGATACTCTATTTTTGAATGACTCTTGCATACCCTATTGTGTGTTTTAAGTTGTATAATCAAAAATCAAAGATAAAAATAAATTATATGTAATGAAATTTATATTCTAGTCATAATAGTAACAATTGGTAATATTAAATAGGTGAATTAAAAACATATTGGAAGTTTTGTCGTGTTTGAGGTTTCTTTATTTAGCCATGAGGGTTATGATGTCTTTTCTTTGTAGGATAAATATCTTTCCGTAGTGTTTATAAGTGATACAACTTAAAAGTTTGTATTACTTATTTGTATTACTTAAATGTACTACAAGTTTATAATTATAATGAAAATATGGAAACGGATCTTAACGGGGAATGGGGATAGAACAGATTGTATATATAACCTTTAACTTATCTTCTAAATAACTTGTGATTAGTGTCTGTCAACTTGTAACTTTTTACTATCTTTGCCCTCAATTTTTTAAGGAAGTTTAAATACACACTATGAGTAAGCAGTTTTCTGAATATAATAAGTTTAACTTATCCGATATCAATAAAGAAATATTGGAAAAATGGGATAAAGAGAACATATTTCAACAAAGTCTGGATATGCGCACCGGAGCTCCATCTTTTGTTTTTTATGAAGGACCGCCGTCTGCAAATGGAATGCCGGGTATTCACCATGTGATGGCAAGAGCCGTAAAAGATATCTTTTGTCGTTATAAGACGATGAAAGGTTTCCTTGTGAATCGCAAAGCAGGCTGGGATACTCATGGCTTACCTGTAGAGCTCGCTGTTGAAAAGAAATTAGGTATAACCAAAGAAGATATTGGTAAAAAAATATCGGTACAGGAATATAACGACGCTTGCCGTAAGGAAGTGATGAAGTATACCGGAGAATGGGAAAATTTAACTCGTATCATGGGATATTGGGTAGATATGAACGATCCGTATATCACTTACGATAGCCGTTATATAGAAACACTCTGGTTTTTGTTGAAGGAATTATACAAAAAAGGATATCTATATAAAGGATACACTATTCAGCCTTACTCGCCTGCTGCCGGAACAGGACTTAGTACACACGAACTAAATCAACCTGGGGCATATCGTGATGTAAAAGATACGACCTGTGTAGCTCAGTTTAAGATAAAAATGCCTAAGACCGAAATGTCTCAGTTTGGAGATGCTTATTTCTTGGCTTGGACGACAACCCCTTGGACATTACCATCGAATACAGCCTTGGCTGTAGGCCCTGAGATTACATATGTTGCCGTACAAACTTATAATCCTTATTCGGGAAATAAGATGACGGCCGTGATGGCAAAATCGCTTCTTTATAGCATGTTCAATGAAAAGGCTAAAGATATCGCTCTTGAGGACTATAAGCAAGGAGATAAGCTAATCCCTTACAGAATTGTAGGAGAGTGGAAAGGTCGGGAATTGGCAGAGATGCAGTATGAGCAACTTATACCGTGGATGAACCCTGGCGAGAATGCCTTCAAGGTACTTGTCGGAGATTTTGTTACGACCGAAGACGGTACAGGTATAGTCCATATTGCCCCTACATTTGGTGCAGATGACGCCAGAGTGGCTAAAGCAAATAATGTACCTGCTCTGTTGCTGTTGGATAAAGATGGCAATCAGCGTCCGATGGTAGATCTTACGGGTAAATATTTCCGATTGGAAGATATAGATCCGGAATTTGTAAAGACTAGTGTAAATGTAGATCTATATAAAGAATATGCAGGGCGTTATGTGAAAAATGAATATGACGACACTCTACCTGCCGATGCCAACACATTGGATATCGATTTGAGCGTTATGCTTAAACTAGCCAATCAAGCCTTTAAGATAGAACGTCATGTGCATAACTATCCGCATTGTTGGCGGACTGATAAACCTGTATTATATTATCCATTGGATAGTTGGTTTATACGTACTACTGCCAGCCGAGAACGTTTGATCGAACTGAATAAAACAATCAATTGGAAACCAGAATCTACCGGTTCGGGGCGTTTTGGTAAATGGCTCGAAAACCTGCAAGACTGGAATCTTAGCCGCAGTCGTTATTGGGGCACACCGCTTCCAATATGGCGTACCGAAGATGGTAAAGAGGAAAAATGTATAGGTTCTGTTAAAGAGCTATATGCCGAAATGCAAAAAGCTATAGATGCCGGATTTATGGCTGAAATACCTTGGAAGGGTTTTGAAGAAGGTAATCTCGATAAGGCAAATTATGAGAAGATCGATTTACATCGTCCATATGTGGATAATATTGTTTTGGTTTCGGATTCGGGCCAACCGATGAAACGCGAAACCGATCTTATCGATGTTTGGTTCGACTCAGGGGCGATGCCTTTTGCTCAGGTATTCTATCCCAATATCAGTGAAGAAGAATTCAGCAAGGTTTATCCTGCCGATTTTATCGCAGAAGGTGTTGATCAGACTCGGGGATGGTTCTTTACATTGCATGCTATATCTACAATGTTTAAAGACAATATATCATTCAAGAATGTTATATCCAACGGATTGGTGTTGGATAAGAATGGAATGAAAATGTCGAAACGTTTGGGTAATGCAGTCGATCCGTTTTCTACAATCGAAAAATATGGTTCAGACCCTTTGCGTTGGTATATGATAACTAATGCTTCGCCTTGGGACAACCTGAAGTTCGATATAGACGGAGTTGAAGAAGTTCGTCGTAAGTTCTTCGGTACATTGTATAATACATACTCATTCTTTGCATTATATGCCAATGTTGATAACTTCACGTTTAAGGAAGACGTGATTCCTGTGTTTGAAAGACCAGAGATTGATCGTTGGATAATATCATTGCTCAATACACTGGTAAAAGATGTGGATGAATATTATGAAGCATATGAGCCTACAAAAGCCGGACGTGCGATATCTGATTTTGTTAATGATAACTTGAGTAATTGGTATGTACGTCTCAATAGAAAACGTTTTTGGGGAGGAGAGATGACCAAAGATAAATTATCAGCTTATCAGACTCTTTATACTTGTCTCGAAACAGTAGCTAAGCTGATGTCTCCTATATCTCCATTTTATGCAGATAAGTTATACTGTGATTTGGTTGGAGTAACAGGACGAGGTCAGGAATCTTCTGTGCATCTAGCGAATTTTCCAGCTTATGAGTCTTCTGTAGTAGATAAGAGTCTGGAGGAACGTATGCAAATAGCTCAGGACATATCTTCGGCAGTATTAGCTTTACGTCGTAAAGAAAGTGTGAAAGTACGCCAACCGCTTATGCAAATAATGATTCCTATTCTTAATGAGAAGCAGGAGGCAGATATAGATGCAGTTCGTGAGTTGATACTTAGCGAAGTGAATGTAAAAGAATTAAAATACGTAAATGGTTCGGATGGTATTTTTGTGAAAAAAGTGAAACCAGATTTTAAAAAGCTAGGACCTCGTTACGGAAAAATAATGAAACAGCTAGCCGTTGAGGTTCAGAATATGCCTCAGGATGCGATAGCTCTCTTCGAAAAAGATGGAAGTTATA
This sequence comes from Dysgonomonas sp. Marseille-P4677, assembly GCF_016652235.1. Lineage (GTDB taxonomy): Bacteria > Bacteroidota > Bacteroidia > Bacteroidales > Dysgonomonadaceae > Dysgonomonas. The sequence goes on along the minus strand of NZ_JAEPKU010000050.1, from coordinate 7,976 downwards.
CATTCAATATAGATGGGCAAGAAGCGACTATAGAACGGGCTGACGCTGAAATAATATCGGAAGATATACCCGGATGGCTGGTTGCAAATGCCGGTAAATTGACTGTAGCTCTTGATGTAACTATTACTGATGATTTGCGAAAAGAAGGTATTGCACGCGAACTGGTTAACCGGATACAAAATATACGTAAATCAAGTGGTTTTGATATTACTGACAGGATTAACGTAAGAATATCTGATTTGGAACAAGTAAGAGCTGCTATTTCAGAATACAAGGAATATATGGCCTCACAGGTGTTGGCCGATAATATAGAGTTGTCCGATGTAGCAAATGGACAAGAAATAGATATGGACGACTTTATTTTGCAGGTATCTGTAGAGAAAATTAGATAAAATAATTATCTTTAGTAAAAATAAAACTAAAACAGGATGTTTAACTTTTAAAAAGTAAAGTTATGGCAGAAAAGACGAGATACACGGATGAGGAATTAAAAGAGTTCCGCGATATTATTCTAGAAAAACTGGAAAAGGCTAAAAAAGAATATGATGAGCTTAGAGCCGCCATTACTAATACTGACGGTAATGATGTGACTGATACATCGCCTACGTTTAAGGTGTTGGAAGAGGGAGCATCTACTCTGTCGAAAGAGGAAGCGGGTCGCTTAGCTCAGCGCCAGATGAAGTTTATTCAGAACTTACAATCGGCTCTTATTCGTATCGAAAATAAGACTTATGGTATTTGCCGTGAGACTGGTAAATTGATACCGAAAGAGCGCCTTCGTGCGGTACCTCATGCTACTTTGAGCATCGAAGCTAAAAATAGCGGAGTAAAATAATAAATAAAATAAATAACTATGGAAATGGAGGAAAAATAGATGTGCAGACTTCTGTTTTTTCTTCGTTTTCTTTACGGGATAAGTGATCATTTATGGATAATAAGAATAGGGGGCTGATTGCGATACTTGTCATAGTATTAGTCATTATAGTAGATCAAGCATCGAAGATATGGGTGAAAACGAACATGTCTTTATATGAAAGCATTGAGATTTTCAGCTGGTTTAAAATCTATTTTGTAGAAAACCCCGGAATGGCTTTCGGTATGGAGTTGGGTAGCGGAGAGTCTAAAGCGTATGGTAAACTTTTCCTTTCACTGTTTCGCATTGTAGCTATATTCTTTATTGGCTATTATTTATATACTTTAGTAAAGAAGAAGTATTCGAAAGGATATATTGCTTGTATTGCACTTATTCTTGCGGGGGCATTTGGTAATATTATCGATAGTATTTTTTATGGAGAAATTTTCTCAGCTAGCTATCAAGGGCATGTAGCTTCGCTCGTTTCTTTGGGTGAGGGGTATTCAAGTTGGTTGCATGGTAAAGTTGTTGATATGCTTTACTTTCCCCTTATAAACGGAACTTTCCCTACTTGGTTTCCTGTGTGGGGGGGAGAGAATTTTGTTTTCTTTAGTCCAATATTTAATATAGCAGATTCGGCGATTACAGTAGGTATTTTTCTCCTTCTTATTTTCTATCGCAAGACATTATCAGTATCTTTGGAGAAAAAAGATTAGCCTGATTATGCAACGTTCAGTAATTTATCTTGTCATTTTTATTGTTATTCTTTTCTACTCTTGTGGAAGAAGGCCAAGGTATGTGTTACCTGAAGATAAAATGATGGATGTGTTATATGATATACAATTGGCTCAGGCAATTTATCGTTCTGATCCAAATTTTAATACCGATGAAAAGAAAGATGCACTCATCGCAGGCGTACTTCATAAATATAAAATTAGCCAAGCAGATCTAGATTCTTCTCTCCTTTGGTATTCAGACAATATTGAATATTATATGGCTATTAACGATTCAGTAGCTTCGCGGTTGAGAGCAAGTAATACGAGGGCAATGGATGCTAAGTCAGCTTTAGCTCAAGGGCGAGATTTCTCAAACTTAATTATTCCTCCATTTTATAACTTGACTAATTCTTCTCCTACATTGGTATTTAATATAGATTCAACTAGGTTGATGACAATAGACTATCCTCGTTTCAGCTTCAAATTCAATGTGCACGGGTTAAATGATTTATTAGATGCGGAGGCCGCCGTTTTCTTTACATACAAAGATACTTTAGTGAAGAGGATTGTGCCAATAGATCAAAATTCCATCTATACTTTCTCTAAACCTCAATTGGCTGATAGTTTATTGAAAAGTATAACAGGATATGTTCATGTTGCAAATAAGGTGCGAGGTGGATTCACTAATGTTGTTCTGTATGATATTACTTATATAGATACTTTGTCAGTAATGAATAATGAAGCAGGATATCCCGTACAGAATAATAATCCGGAATCGTTGAAAAAGATAGATACGATATCTGAAAGAAACAATGAAATATCTTCTTCGGCAGAAGGAATGAGGGTAAAAGAAGGACAGAATACTCCAGGCAATAATAGACCACAACGAAAATCAATGTTGAGACGGAGTAGAGAATAACCAGTCTCTTATGAAACGATATTATTCACATTTTACGTTTATATATCCAGATATCTATCTCAAAAATCACATAGTGGAAATGGATTTGGAGGGGCATATTATCCGGTGTTTTCCATTTGAAAAAGAGATAGAAAAAACGGAGTTCTATTCTGGATTGTTGGCTTTTATACCGAAAGATATTGAGTTACAAGAAATATATGATTTTAAAAAAGATATCCTATCTTATTATATTGATAATTCAGATTTAATTCATATATCCACGAATATCAAATATAATATTTATAATGAGGATATATCAATATACTAAATTACTTGTAAAATAAAAGATATGAATAATATAGGACAAGTAAAGCTTAAGATTAATATGGTTCTACCTTATTTTGGGTCTAGAGCAGGAGGTGGTTTGAAGGTTATGTATGAATATGCTAAAAGGTTATCTGCACGAGGACATGATATTACAATATATAGTAGCGTAAGGACAAATTATAGGCAAGAATATAATAAATCAGATTTTACTCTAAAACGTAAATGTTTAATAAAGAGTATAAAAGGGAGACAACGTCCTAAATGGTTTTCTTTACCTAAAGATATTATTTGTAAAATAATACCTTATGTTTCTGACACTTACATTCGTAACGCAGACGTGTGTATATCTACATGGTGGGCGATAGCTTATCACATATCAGGATTGAGTTTATCTAAGGGAGTTAAATTTAATCTAATTCAAGCTTATGAGACTATAATGACCTCAGAATCAGAAAATGATGTACATGATTCATATAAGTTACCCATTAATCATATTGTTATCTCTTCATATCTAGAGAAGATTGTCTCTTGTTATGCAAAAAATGGAAGAATATCATATATTCCTAATGCAATAGATTTGGATATATATAAATTGATTATCCCAATTGAGAATCGGATCCCCCAAACGCTTATATTAAGATATTCTAGTTCAAAATATAAGGCATGTAAATATGCTATTGAAGCATTTATCCATTTGAAAGAAAAGTATGCAGATTTAGATGTAATTTTATTTAGTTCCGAAAAGAAGCCAGATAATCTTCCTCGATGGATGAAGTATATTTATGGAAGTAGTGACACAGTGCCATTATATAATAAATCTGCTATATATGTATCTTCGAGTATAACAGAAGGTTGGCCATTACCACCCATGGAAGCAATGGCTTGCGGATGTGCATGTGTCTGTACTAATATACCTTCCCATTTATCTTATATGATTGATGGCGAAAATGCTTTATTAGTAGAGCCAGAGAGTGTCGATGATTTAATAACTAGAATAAGTTATTTAATAGATAATTCTCATAAGAGAATCGAGTTGGCTAAACATTCTAATCTTTTAATAAAACAATACGACTGGGAGTGTTCTGTTGATAAATTAGAGTCCTTATTCTATAAAAGTTTGAATAAATAAGTAAATATTATATGAGTAATAAACAACCTTTGGTCAGTGTAATTCTGCCGAATTATAATCATGCACAATATTTACAACAGAGGATTGAAAGTATATTGAATCAAACTTTTCAGGATTTTGAATTGATTATTCTGGACGATTGTTCGACTGACAATAGTGTTGATATTATTCGGAAATATGCGGAATCAAAAAAAGTATCGCATTTAATTGTCAATAAAGAAAATTCTGGTTCGACCTTCCTACAATGGGAGAAAGGTTTTCATCTAGCAAGAGGAAGGTATATATGGATTGCAGAAAGCGATGATTACGCTGATCCTGTTTTTTTAGAAACCCTAATTAATCTTCTAGAAAATACATCCAGTAGTTGTGTCGCATATTGCTATTCTAATTTAATAGATGAAAATGGGAATATCTTGTCTGACGATTGGGATCGTAGCCATAAAACAAAGTATAAAGTAAAAGTTTTTGATGGTAAAGATTTTGTAAAAGCATGGATGTTATTTAACAATACAATATACAATACGAGTATGGGAGTATTTCGTAAAGATGCCTCTACTAAAATAGGAACAGAATATACAAAATATAAATATAGTGGAGATTGGTATTTCTGGAATAGGTTATGTTTGGAGGGTAAGGTAATAAGATGTTGTGATAAATTGAACTATTATCGCCAGCATACGGAAAAAGTAACCTCTAAAGCGGATCTAGAAGGTCTCGGTTTTATTGAATCTAAATATATAATTGAGGATCTTATCAGACGGTTATGTTTGACATCAATACAGCGTAAGATTGTAATAGGGTGGTTTATGAAACGCATAGTGATTTCAAAACTTTTTAGGAATAAAGATATAAAAAAGAAAGTTTTGAGTGATATCCAATCTTATTTTAAATGTGGTATTTCTTCTATTTATATTTATAAATTAGATAAACGGTTGAATTTTTCTTCATTAAATATAAAGAAGAATCGATCGTTATAATATTGGCTATGAATAATCTAGTTATAATGAATAAAAAAATACTATGATAAATTTATTGATATTAACGCCGTGTATTCCTTATCCAATAAATTCTGGAGGAAATCAAGGTTTTTTTCAGCTGATAGACAGGCTTCGGATGTATGTTGATATATCAATTGTTATTCCAATTGCTGATTCCGATAAGGATGCAATGAAAGAGATAGAATCATTATGGAGAAACGTAAAATTCTATTTTTTTAATTTAGACCAAAAGGAAGATCCGGAATGTGATAAGTCATTATCATATAAATTTCTATCTAGAATTAAGATTTCAGTAGATCGCAAGTTACAACGAAGATTGAAAGAGAAAGGATCAGAAGATTTAATTCGTTCTAATTCGATTCTCAAATTTAACTCATCTGAATTAAAAGAGGGATATATTAATTTTGTGGATGAAGTAATTCGTTCTAATAAATTTGACTTAATTCAAGTTGATTTCTTTGAGCTTATTGATATAGTGAATATTTTACCTTCCAATATAAAGAGTGTCTTTATACATCATGAAATAAGATATGTTAGAGCTTATCAGGAGCTGAATCTCCTACAGGATGCCAGACCTTTTGATAACTATTTATTTAATTCTTTGAAGAAATACGAAATAGAGAATCTTAATGCTTATGATGCTGTAGTTGCGATGACAGATGTAGACAAAAAAAAGTTATCGGAAGTGTTGAAAAAGGATGTTAAAATAGAGACATCTCCTGCAATAGTGGAAGTAAATGAATTTAAATTCGCAGAATCATTCGAATTTCAGAATAAACTTATTTACTTAGGTGGTAGTACTCATACTCCAAATTTGGATGCAGTGAATTGGTTTTTATTTCATTGTTGGGATGATATCCGAAAAGTCAGACCTGAATTGGAATTACATATTATAGGACAGTGGAATTCTAAACTTAAAAAATATTATACAGACAGATTTGAAAATATAGAATTTAAAGGATTTATCGAAGACTTATCTAATGAATTTTCTGGAGCTATCATGATAGTTCCTCTGCGTATTGGAAGCGGTGTTAGAATTAAAATTCTTGATGCAATAAGTAAAGGTGTACCAATTATATCTACCAGCATAGGAGCGGAAGGTATAATGCTTGATGATAAAGAAGATTGTTTGATAGCAGATGATGATGAGTCATTTGTCAAAGCTGTATTAGTTTTGATAAATGATAATAAATTATGTTATAATCTATGTGTAAATGCTAGAAAAAAGCTAGATGGAAGATGTAATTCCAATCAATTAGCTTTAAGAAGGTTAAATATTTATGAGGATTTATTAGGTTTGCCATATACTCAAAAAATAATTCAATCTAAATGAAAGGGCCGTTAGTTAGTATTATTATACCTAATTACAATCATTCACCTTATTTAAAGCAGCGGATAGATAGCGTTTTGGAACAATTATTTCAGGATTTTGAGCTCATTATCTTAGATGATTGCTCGACGGATGATAGTCGCTCCATTATAGATAAATACTCATCCTCCAATAAAATAAGTCAAATAATTTTTAACGAGTATAATTCAGGATCGACTTTTCTTCAATGGAAGAAGGGATTTTTCCTTGCAAAGGGCAAATATATATGGATTGCAGAGAGTGATGATTATGCTGATACCTCATTTTTAGAAAAACTAGTACCTCTATTGGAAGATAATCCAGATTGTAATATTGCCTTCAGCGAATCTTATGCTATTGATGAGTATAATAATATCCTTCCTGACGATTGGGATCGTAATAAAGGTTTAAAATCTTCCGTAAGTGAATTTGATGGTAAAGCCTTTGTTAGAGCACGTATGCTATTTAATAATAGTATTTATAATGCCAGTATGGCTCTTTTTCGAAAAGCAGCATTAACTTATATTGATGATCGTTTTATGGATTTTAAATATTGTGGAGATTGGTATTTTTGGAATAAGGTGTGTTTTCAGGGAAGTGTAATACGATATAATGAAAAACTGAACTATTTCAGACAGCATGCTCAAAAAGTAACACCTAAGGCAGAGGCAGAGGGAAAAAGGTTTATAGAGGGTAAATATGTGATTGAAGATATGGTAGAGGTGTTAAATTTAACGCCTATACAAAAAAAAGTTATTGTTGGGCGGCTGATGAAATATATAGTTAGTTTTAAACATTTCAAAACTAGAGAACTGAAGAACGATATAATAGAAGATGTAGCTGGTTATCTAGGCTATGGTAGATCTTCTATATTTATTTATGAACTGGATAAAATTTTAAATTTTTCAAGGTTAGATATAAAAAAGAGTAGATATCTATGAAAAAAAACATTCCCAGAATATCTATTATAATATCGACTTATAATTGGCCTGACGCATTACGGTTGTGTTTACAGAGTATTACTTGTCAAACAATTTTGCCGGATGAAGTAGTTATTGCAGATGATGGCTCTAAAGAATCAACTACCGAATTAATAGTTGAGATGAGAAAATCGTTTCCTTGCCCTATTGTGCACGTTTGGCATGAAGATAAAGGATTTAGATTAACTGTAATTCGTAATAAAGCAATAGTTAAGTCAACAGGTGATTATATTCTTCAAATAGATGGTGATATTATTTTAAACAAACATTTTGTCGAGGACCATCTTAAGTTTGCTAAAGAAAACTGTTTTGCAACAGGGAGCCGTATTATGTTATCGTCAGAACTTACTCGAACCCTCCTTGAGGATGATTCTATATCAATAAACTTGTGGACCAGAGGATTAAAAAATAAACAAAACTCAATTCGAAATGTTTTTCTTGCTTCTTATTTTCGTTTCAGATATAAGAAGGATAGTCCATATTATATCAAAGGTTGTAATATGGCTTTTTGGAAAAAGGATCTTATTACCGTCAATGGTTACAATGAAGATATGACAGGCTGGGGCTATGAAGATAATGAAATTTCAGCAAGATTAATTGCTTCAGGTGTCAGAAAGCAATATTTAAAATTTAGTGGAATCGTTTATCATTTGTACCACAGATCAAGTAGTCATGAGAGAGAAAATATTAATTCTTCAATATTTAAAAACGCAATAACAAATAAGAT
>NZ_JAEPKU010000004.1 GCF_016652235.1 Dysgonomonas sp. Marseille-P4677 | reverse complement strand
TAGTACTTATGTAGTATTTATTAGTATCTGCTTTTGAGTTTTTGATGTATTAATTTTCTTTAAAAACACATGAGAAGCAAATAAGTTTGCAAGAGAATCCTAAAAGTTTCTAAATATCATAATTCTAATCAACCTTAAATTAACAATCATGAAGAGAGAACCCTTCTTTTGGAAAATTTTATTTATTATTCCTTTATTTCTTTTTTCTTCCTTGGCTGTATTCGGACAAACATCCGAAATAAAAGGAATCATTACAGATGCAGCTACAGGAGAAACATTAGTGGGTGTATCAGTATCTGAAAAAGGTACGACAAATGGAACCATGACTGATTTGGATGGTCACTATTCGATTAAAGCTCCTATGGGGGCAACTCTTGTTTTTACATATGTAGGATATATTACACAAGAACATAGTGTAAAGGGAGCAACAATTGATGTTGCGTTAAGCGTTTCGCAACAAATGCTTGACGAAGTCGTCGTTGTTGGTTATGGTGTACAGAAAAAGAGTGTAGTAACTGCAGCGATCAGCCGGGTAACTGCAAGCGAACTCAATGCTGCAAAACCATCCAGAGTTGAGGATGCCCTAAAAGGTAAAGTTTCGGGAGTTCAGATTACACAAAGTTCAGGACAACCGGGAGCTGAATCAAAAGTTCGTATTCGTGGAATAGGTACAGTAAATAATAGTAACCCGCTTTATATTGTAGACGGTATGCCTGTAGATGGAGGTATAAGCTATCTGAATCCTGTAGACATTCAATCTGTGGAAATACTTAAAGATGCAGCTTCGGCAGCTATTTATGGAGCTCGTGCTGCTAATGGGGTAATATTGGTAACAACCAAAAGTGGAACAATAGGCAAAACAACTGTAAATTACGATTTCAGTTACGGATGGCAAAATCCATGGAAGAAGAGATCGGTTCTTGATGCTAAAGAATATATGATTATCATGAACGAATCTCAGATAAACGATGGAAACGCTCCTCGCTATACCAACGAGCAAATTGGTTCGGCAGGAAAAGGGACGGATTGGCAGGACGAAACATTCAATTACGATGCTCCTGTTCAGAATCATCAGGTAAGTTTGAATGGAGGAAACGATAAAGTACAGTATTTTCTTTCGCTTGGATATTTTAATCAGGAAGGCATCGTTGGTGGCAACTATGGCCAATCCAACTATGATCGTTGGAGTGTACGTTCCAATACAACTTATACGGCCTTCGAAACCCAGGATAGGTCATTCCTAAATAAAGTACGGGTAGGAGCTAATGTATCGTATGCACGAGGTAAGTCTACAAGTATAGATGCCAACTCCGAATACGGTTCCGTACTTGGTAGTGCTTTAGCTTTCAATCCTAATGTACCGCTATATGCGGATAAAGAAACTGCAGACCAGATACTAAAAGATCATCCGTATGCAGTTAAGGATAAGGATGATAGAGTATTCTCCATTCCTCCTGCAGGATTTCAGGAAATATCCAATCCGGTGGCCATGTTGAATCGTCCGAGAAAAGAAAAAAATAATGAAGATAAATTTGTAGGCACATTTTGGGGTGAAATAGATATCCTTCCAATCTTGAAATTTAAGAGTAGCTATGGATTTGACCTTGCTTTCTGGGGTATTGATGGATACGAATTCCCTTATTTTTCATCCACTATGGGAAAAGATGTAAAAAGAAGCTCTGTCTGGAGTGAAATGAATCGTGGATATAAATGGCAGGTAGAAAATGTGTTAACCTATAATCAGACTTTTGAAGGAAAACACAATGTTAATGTTGTTTTAGGACAATCAGCACAAAAATACAAACGTCGCCAATTAGGAGGTAGCGATTACGATTTATTGGAGCTTTACCCTAATAAGGCTAATATAAATTCAGCAACAGCCGATAGAGACGATGAACGTGTTTTTGGAGGAACAGATGGAACAAATTTCAATTCTCTGGCTTCATATTTCGGACGTGTAGACTACAACTATGCCGAACGTTATATGGTTCAGGCTACTATTCGCCGTGATGGATCTTCCCGATTCGGACCGAATAATAAATGGGCTACTTTCCCTGCTGTATCTGTTGGATGGAATGTGTTGAACGAACCATATATGGAGGGTGTTACTCCCGATTGGTTCAATTCATTTAAATTCCGTTTCAGCTGGGGTAAAAACGGTAATGAAAATATTGGTAATTTCTACTATACATCGTTAATGGATGGCGGACAAAACTACTATTATGGAGGAGGTTACAGTATAGCCGATAAAGGGAAAGATGGTGTTATGCAATATGGAGTTTCTCCATCGGCAATAGCAAATCCCGATATTAAGTGGGAAGAATCCGAGCAGACAGACTTTGGCTTTGATGCCCGTTTCTTAGGAAGCGCATTAAGTTTTAGCTTCGATTATTTTAAGAAGAAAACAAACGGTATGCTCATGAGAAAGCCGATCCCTAATTATGTAGGTCACGAGGCAGCTCCTATGGCCAATGTCGGTGATATGGAGAATTCGGGAGTAGAGTTTGAACTCGGTTGGAAACAAGATATTAGTGATTTCAGTTATCATATTTCTGCGAATGCATCGTATATGAAGAATAAACTTATCAAACTGGGTAATGCAAACGGAGAAGCAATTTATGAAACAGCGGGTGCTTCTGGGCTAGGTAGCTATATAAAAGGACAAAATGGTGAAGTGTGGCCATTCTTCTATGGTTACAAGACTGACGGATTATTCCAGAGTGAGGCTGAAGTAAGTGCTTATAAGAACAATAACGGGCAATTGATGCAACCGAAAGCACAACCTGGTGATGTACGCTTTGTTGATGTAAACGGAGATGGAGTAATTGACGACAATGATAAAATAAATATAGGAAAAGGAATGCCCGACTGGACATTCGGTTTTACAATAGGTGCCGATTGGAAAGGATTTGACCTTAATCTATTCTTCCAGGGAACAGCAGGTAATGATATATTCGATTTTTCGCAACGTGGAGATATTCCGGCTATGAATCGTCCTTCATGGATATTAGAACGATGGCATGGAGAAGGGACTTCTAACAGAATCCCACGTATGACTACTGCTAATCCGAACGAAAACTGGAGATCTTCAGACCTATATGTAAAAGATGGTTCATATCTACGTTTAAAGACAGCACAGATAGGCTATACATTGCCATCTTTTATTACCAGAAAGGCCACGATCCAGAAATTAAGAGTTTATGTATCGGCCGAGAACCTTCTTACATTTACAGGCTATGATGGTTTCGACCCTGAGGTTGCTACTGGCGATTATAATAGAATTGGTGTAGACCGTGGTATCTATCCACAATCCAGAACTATTTCTGTTGGAGCAAATATTACTTTCTAATCTTTTAAATTATAATACGAACATGAAAAAATATAAATTTTTACCAATTATAATAGCACTGGCAGGGAGTATTTCTTTTTCTTCCTGTGGAGACGATTTCTTGACTGCTACTCCAACCGAAAAGCAGGAGACAGGAACTGCTGTAACCGAATTCGCCTTGTTAGCTAATCTTGGTTCGGCCTATCAAATTCTTTTATTCGACAGCTATGCCGATAATAACTATAATGCCGTTCTATTAATGTCAGACCTGCGTTCCGATGATATCTACAAAGGTGGTGGTGATGCCGGAGACCAAGGACAATTATATAAATTATCTCAATTTACTTCTACGGCAGCAGAGACAGTAGGAGGCCTTTGGAATATTTATTTTACCGGATTGAGTCGCTGTAACAATGTTATCAATTTGGCCGAGAATGCTGTTGGTATAGAAGATACAAAGTTGGAACAATATAAGGGAGAAGCCCACTTCTTACGAGCCTATTACACCCATCTTTTATGGAAGTTCTGGGGTAATATACCATATTTTGAACAGGCGCTGATCGATCCCCCTCATATGGCCAAACAGCTTACAGCCGATCAGGTGTATGAGAAAATTATGGCAGATATAGATTTTGCTTGCGCAGAAGATAGATTGCCAATGAATATGGTTGGAGCCAATGTAGGACGTGTGTCAAAGGCTGCGGCACTAATGCTCAAGGCTCGTGTTGTTTTGTATCAAAAAGATGAATCACGTTATGCTGAAATTACAAAAGATATGGCAGATATTATCAAGAGTGAAAAATTTGATCTTTTTGAAGATTTTGGGGCAATGTGGGATGATGAGAACGAATTTTGTATAGAATCTATTTTTGAAAGTAATCAGCTTCCTGAAGGGAAGACTTGGTCTACCGGATGGCAAGGATTCGGAACCAATCTGCCAGCATTTATATCTCCTAACGAATTGAAAGATCCTAATGGTATATTCAAGGGGGGATGGGGATTTGCTCCTGTTCGTAAATCGGCCTATAATATATATGAAAGTCAGGAAGATACTCGTCGCGATGGCTCTATCAATGATTGGACGGGAGCTGCATATACAAAACGTTTTCAAGATACAGGCCTATTTCAACGTAAATATGCTGCTCGTGTAGGATATAATGATTTACCGGGAGATCAGGACTTGAACTTTGCAAACAACCTTCGTATATTTCGTTTTGCTGAAACATTGCTGAACTATGCCGAATTAGTTAAAATGCACGGACAAGCCGAGCAGGGCGTTTCTGCACAAAGCTGTTTAGACAGGATCCGCAAGCGTGCATTCGGAAAAGATAAGTCTATTCCTGCCACAGTAGAGAATATAAAACTTGAGCGTCGCCGCGAATTTCTAGGAGAAGGCATGCGTTTCTGGGATTTGGTCCGTTGGGGTGATGCTCCTACAGTATTGACAGAAAATGATGCAGCTCATAATTCTGTACGTACATTCCAAGATTGGATGAAATATCTTCCTATACCTCAGTCCGATATGGAAAGTACTAAAGGAACGGAATTTGAATTGAAACAAAATGGTCAATGGAAATAAACCTCAATAAAAGTATATAAAGATGAAAAATATAATAAAATATGGAATCTTTGCATTGATGTCATTCTATATTCTGACATCTTGTAATCCTCAAGAAAGCGACGATTATAAATTGGGTTCTGATCCGACACCAGGAGAGCTGGCTTTTAGTGTGACTCCATCAGCAGAAACACCGAATGTTCTGATTATAAAGAATACATCTCCTAGAGCTGGCATTCCTGTTTGGGATTTGGGAAATTATAGTAAAGGTAAAGGTGCTGAAGTTGAAGGTCAGTATCCTTTCAAAGGAGAATATACAATAACAATGACCTTATATACATCAGGAGGATCTACTTCTATTTCGAAAACAATAACTATTGCAGATGATGATTTCGCCTTACTCGATACTCAAATATATCGTGATTTGACAGGAGGATTTGACGATACTGATGGTAAAACCTGGATCTACGATAGTGAAAAAGATGGACATTTTGGAGTTGGACCTGCGGCCGATAGTAAACCTTCTTGGTGGAGTTGTCCGGCTGGGGGAAAAGCCGAATCAAGTCTGTATAAACAAGAATTTACTTTTTCTATGTCTAAAACAACCGGGTTGAAACTAGTATGGAAGAACGAAGGGAAAATTTATACAAACGGTGCGGGAAAAGATGATCTGGCTAAGAAAGGTTATACTAATGCAACTCAGCCACCTGCAGGAGATTGGGATGTAGAGTATACTCCTGCGGCATCATATACTTTTACAATGAACGAAGCTGCGAAATCGTTGGTATTAGGAGATGGTGCATTTTTTGGTCATTATACGGGAAGTCACTCATATGACATTCTTGATCTGAATGAAAATGTATTGTATCTGAAAGTTGTGAGTACAGTAGAATCCGGTAATGGATGGTGGTATAGGCTTGTTCCTAAAAAATAATTTATAGAATAATAATATAATTTTAAGAAGGTTGCCCGAAAAAGAGCCTTTTTCAGGCAACCTTCATTTTTTATAAAAGCATGAAATTAAATTTTTTCTTATCTGTTATCATTCTTCTTTTTATTCCTATTAGTACTGCTTGTAGTCAGGATAATACGACCGAAAGTATTCCTCAAGGATACAAATTGGTATGGCAGGATGAATTCAATGACTCGAAGCTTTTATTACCAGACAATGAATGGTGGTTCGAAACGGGGAATCATGGCTGGGGGAATAACGAACCCCAGAACTATGTGGATAGGGTACAGGGTAATGATACTGTTGCCAAAATAGAAAATGGCAACCTTGTTATTACCGCCTTGAAATTGGATAAACCTTATCAGGGTTCCGATATTATATCGGCCCGCATGAATACAAAACAATCATGGAAATATGGCTATTTCGAGATGCGAGCTAAGGTTCCCGGCGGGAAAGGTACATGGGCGGCTTTTTGGATGCTTCCCCAAGATTTTAACGATTGGCCTCTTGACGGAGAGATAGATATTATGGAATATGTCGGTTACAAACCTGATACAACACATACATCGGTACATACAGCAGCATACAATCATGTTCAACATACAGAGAAAACGGCTACAAAAAAGGTTGCAGGAATAGAGAACGAATTTCACATCTATGCTGTGGAATGGACAGAGGATTATATAAAAGGATATGTTGATGGAGTAGAATTTTTCTATTTCGAGAATGATAAGAAGATGGATAAAAAGACATGGCCTTTCAATGTACCTTTTTATTTAAAACTGAATCTTGCAATAGGAGGGAATTGGGGTGGAACTAGAGGCATAGACCCTGATATTTTTCCTGCCCGTTATGTAATAGATTATGTAAGGGTATATCAAAAACAATGAATAAGTCAGAGACTTTTATAAATATATAAATAGATGGAAATAAAAAAGCTAGGATTATTGGGCATATTTATTTTGTCGGGGCTATTTTCGACAGGATATGCGCAACAAGATGTTGATAGTAGAGTAGAGGAACTGTTGTCGAAGATGACCTTGGACGAGAAGATCGGGCAGATGAATCAAGTTAGTTTTTTCGCTGTTGATGATAAGGCAATAGCCCAATACAGTGATGATGATATGGATACGTTCCTTATCAGAATGGGTATTGCCGGAGGACAAGGACAAAAGAAGCCATCCGAAATGACTAAGAGTGAGAAAGTGGCACTTATCAAACAAGCTGCTGACAAGATGTTGAACGACAATATTGTTAATCCGATAAAAAAAGGGCAAATAGGATCTTTACTCAATATAGTAGACCCTGTAATGGTGAATAAGTTGCAAGAGGCAGCTATGAAAGAAAGTCGTCTGGGAATACCAATGATTATTGGACGGGATGTTATCCATGGATTCAAAACTATCTTTCCTATTCCTCTTGGACAAGCTGCGTCATTCAATCGCCAGTTGGTCGAAGATGGAGCTCGTATTGCTGCTATAGAAGCACGTTCTACTGGTGTAAACTGGACGTTTGCGCCTATGCTTGATATATCTCGCGATGCACGATGGGGGCGTATTGCCGAAAGTTTGGGCGAAGACCCATATTTAGGTGCTCAACTTGGAGCAGCTATGGTAAAAGGTTTTCAGGGTAATGGAGATCTTAAAGATCCTAATGCTATTGCTGCGTGTGTAAAACATTTCATTGGCTATGGAGCTGCTGAAGGAGGACGGGATTATAATACTACAAATATCCCTCCCCATCTTATGCGTAATGTATACCTACCTCCTTTTCATAGTGCCATAAAAGCGGGGGCTGCTACATTGATGACTTCATTTAATGATAATGATGGGATCCCCGCATCAGGAAATAGTTATATTTTGAAGAATATTCTACGTGATGAGTGGAAATTCGATGGTTTTGTAGTGTCCGATTGGGCATCGATGGCAGAAATGATTGCTCATGGCTTTGCCAAAGATAATAAGCAGGTAGCAGACATTTCAGCCCATGCAGGTGTCGATATGGAGATGGTAAGTGGTGCATATCTTAAATATTTGCCTGAGTTGGTAAGAGGAGGTAAGGTATCTATATCTGTTATTGATAACGCAGTTCGTAATATACTTCGTGTAAAATTTAGAATGGGATTATTTGAAAATCCTTATACAGATACTAGCAAGCCTTCAGTACTTTATGCTACCGATCATCTCAAAGCAGCTCGACAAGCGGTTGTCGAATCCGCTATTCTCTTAAAGAATGATAATAATACATTACCACTTTCTGAGAATAAGAAGATAGCTATTATCGGGCCTTTAGCCGATGCTCCTCACGATCAGATGGGAACATGGGTATTCGATGGTGATAAAAATTATACGATAACACCTATTGGCGCATTGAAGGGAGATTATAAACACATCAATTATGTTTACGAACCGGCTTTAGGTTACTCACGAGATAAGAGTACGGTTAATTTTGAGAAAGCGAAACAGGCTGCTGCATCGGCTGATGTTGCAATTGTTTTCTTAGGGGAAGAGGCTATCTTGTCGGGAGAAGCACATTCTTTGTCGAATATCAACCTGATAGGGGCACAATCTGAATTATTGAAAGCAGTAAAAAGTGCAGGTAAACCTGTCGTTTTGGTAATTATGGCAGGAAGACCTCTTACTATCGAACGCGATCTTCCTTATGCGGATGCTGTGCTTTTTAACTTCCATCCGGGAACAATGGGGGGACCTGCTATTCTTGATCTCCTTTTTGGAAAAGCAAATCCAAGTGGCAAGCTTCCTACGACATTTGTACGTGAAGTAGGACAGATTCCTATGTACTACAATCATAATAATACGGGCCGTCCTGCTCCTGAAAAAGTGATGACTCTTGATCAAATTGAACTCGAAGCGGGGCAGACGTCGCTAGGGAATACTTCATTTTATCTGGATTCGGGTAAGGATCCTCTTTATCCTTTCGGATATGGCTTGTCGTACAGTACATTTGAATATTCAGATTTGAGTCTGTCTTCAACATCTATTCCTATGGATGGTACATTGACCGTAAAGGTAACCCTTAAGAACACAAGTAAGGTAGATGGTACAGAAGTGGTTCAACTTTATATTCAAGACATAGTAGGCTCTATTGTGCGTCCGGTTAAAGAACTGAAAGGTTTCGAACGTATAGCTTTAAAAGCAGGAGAAAGCAAAACTGTTGAGTTTAGATTGACTGCGGATGACTTAGCTTTCTATGGTCACGATTTAATTAAGAAAGCCGAAGTCGGAGACTTCAATATATGGGTTGGCGGTAGTAGCAACGCTACGCTAAAAAGTTCTTTTTCCTTGACAGAATAAGGCAGATGATGAAAGGCATAGGAAACACTAAATTTTCATAATCCCTATGCCTCTCTTCCAGTTGTTTCCGGTACTACTATAATAAATTAAGCAAGAGACTTTAATAATGAGAAAACTAATTTACTTACTATTATTACCCATTGTCTTTATTGGATGTCAGCCTAAGGAGGCTGTAACTGATAATGGCGGTCGGTTTATTCGGATAGACGGCCCAAACTTGGTGAAGCCGGATGGCGAAAAATTCTTTATACAAGGGATCAATCTTGGAAATTGGCTTAATCCCGAAGGATATATGTTCTTCTTTGGAGGGGAAGCCGCTTCTTATAGAAAGATCAATGAAGCCTTCTGTGAGATGGTTGGCCCTGACTTTACAAATCAATTTTGGAGAGAATTCAAGAAGAATTATATAACAGAAGATGATATCAAATATATCAAATCGACAGGTATGAATTCTATCAGAATACCTTTTCATTATAAACAGTTTACCAATGAAGATTATATGGGATTGGATTCTTCTCATGACGGGTTCGAACTTATCGATCAGGTTATAGAATGGTGCCGCCAACAAGACTTATATGTCATATTAGATATGCACGATGCTCCCGGTGGACAAACCGGAGATAATATAGATGATAGCTATGGCTTCCCGTGGTTGATGACCGATGAGGGTAGTAAAGCGATGTTTTGCGATATATGGAAAAATGTGGCTTCACATTATGCAAACGACACAATTGTATTGGGTTATGATTTATTAAATGAACCTATCGCACATTACTTTCTGGAAGCCGATGCTCATCTGAACGATTCTTTAGAGTCCTTATATAAAAGATGTGTGGAAGCTATTCGCACCGTAGATAAGAACCATATCGTATTGTTGGGTGGGGCACAATGGAATGGGAATTTCAAAGTATTTAAAGATTCTAAATTTGATTCTAAATTAATGTATACATGCCATCGTTATTGGTGCGATACATTACAGGCTAATATTCAGGATTTTGTTCAATTTAGAGACAGTGTCAATCTACCGATATATATGGGAGAGACAGGAGAGAATACAAATGAATGGATTGCAGGTTGGACGCGCCTGATGGAGCGAAATAATATAGGATGGCATTATTGGCCTTATAAAAAAATGGTACCTAATAGCTGTATGGTTACTATTCCTAAGCCTGAAAACTGGGATTTGATTGTGGAGTATACAAAACAGGATAGAGCAACTTTCGAGAAGATACGGAAGACGAGACCAAACCAAAGTTTAGTAAAGAAAGCTATGTCTGATTTGTTGGAAAATATGAAATTCAATAACTGCGTTAAAAATGAAGGTTATATACTGGCAATGGGTATGAAGCCTTAAAGGCATAAAGACTCCCATTAAGTGGAGGGTTCTTTGTTAATGAAGATTGGGGAGGGATTGTCTTAGTGATAAGGCAATCCTTTTTGTTTAGAGATAGATCAAATTTGCTATTTATTTTTTTCCTCTTGCTCTTTCTTGTATGCCATCGATAAGGCAACAGTCGCGTACAAGGTAAGTATGGCTGCAATAAGTAGTGTAACAACCCATTCGCTCATATTCTTGAACATTAGGAAGGACGAGACAGCCATGAGCAGTACTGCAAATATCTGAATATTGAAAAGACGTTTTCCCCTAAGACTTTTTCCCGGGTAAGGTGTTGTAAATGTGGTTGCCGCAAAGCCTGCAACACCTACAACCATAATATACTTAGCTATTGTAGTGTCGAAATAATATACAATGGCAGCAAGAAGGATAAGTATTGCCGATATTTGAAAAAACGTATTCTTTAGCTTATGGCTTTTTTTCATTATTTGGTGTTATTCTACAATAAAAACATCTTCGTCCGGTTTCTTCATCAGATAATTTTCACGGGCAAATTTCTCTATACGGTCTTTGTCTGATTGAAGTTCCTGAAGTTTCTGTTTATCTTCAATAGTCTTGTTTTGGTAATATTCTATCTGGCTGTTGAGTTCTATAATCTTAGCATCATAACCGAAACGTGAGAATATATTGCTTTCGCTGATAAAGAATGCGAAAACGATGATAACCAGAATAATCAGTAATTGTATTTTCGTATATCTGGTAATAAGATAATTGAATGCTGATTTGAATATATTCATAACAAAGAAAGAGATTAAGTCAATTCTAACTGATTAAACTCATCATACAAAGATATATATTTGTACTCATATTCAAATACCGATGGCAACAAAAGATAATATAATAAAGAAATATAGGAATTACCTTCTACTGGAAAAGTCATTGTCACCTAATTCGATAGATGCATATATGACCGATGTGGATAAGCTGGCCGGATTTTTAGATAATGAAGGATTGAAAGCTGAGGATGTAAAATTAGACAATTTGCAGCAGTTCATCGCTCAGCTTTACGATTTGGGAATAAACGCACGTTCAGTAGCTCGTATTATATCGGGAATAAAGTCATTCTATAATTTTCTTGTGCTCGACGGTTATATACATACAGATCCGACAGAACTGCTGGATACACCTAAGATAGGGCTAAAGCTCCCCACAGTTCTCTCTTTAGAAGAGATAGAACAATTGATGTCGGTTATTGATCTCTCAACAAAAGAAGGGCAACGCAATCGTGCTATCCTTGAGGTTTTGTATAGTTGTGGACTTCGAATATCAGAGCTTATCAAATTAAAATTCTCCAATCTGTTTTTTGACGAGGGCTTTATCAAGGTTGATGGTAAAGGGAGTAAACAGAGGTTGGTCCCTATCTCTCATACTGCTATTAATGAAATAGAGAAATATTTGTTTTATAGGAAAGAGATGGATATAAAGAAAGGGCATGAAGATGTATTGTTTCTAAGTAATAGGGGTACAGCCATATCCCGTATTATGGTCTTCCATTTTATAAAGCAATATGTAGAACAGGCCGGTATAAAAAAGACGGTTAGCCCTCATACTTTTCGTCACTCATTTGCTACTCATCTGCTTGAGGGCGGTGCTAATATACGTGCGATACAATTGATGTTGGGGCATGAAAAAATAACAACAACCGAAATATATACTCATATGGATAGAGAGTATTTGCGTCAGGAGATAATAGAACATCATCCTCGCAATAAAAGATAAGGTTTCGTGATTATTATATTATATATTTTATTTTATCTTTGCTAAGATGTTTAATGTAATCGTAATCGTAAATTTATGAAGAAAAGAATTTTTTCAGTGGCTGCAGTTGCCCTGGCAGGCGCATTTATGTTTAGTTCATGTATCGGTTCTTTCAATCTATCTAAGAAAGTTTTGGCTTGGAATCAGACTATCGACAACAAGTTCGTTAATGAAGTTGTATTTGTCGCTCTATGGATTGTTCCTGTATACGAAGTCTGTATGGCTGCGGATATATTGGTGCTCAACTCTATCGAGTTTTGGTCTGGAGAGAACCCTGTAGAAGCAGGTATCGTAAAAAAAGTTCAGGGTGAAAATGGTATCTATACTGTTGAAACTTTGGAAAACGGGTATCAAATCGAGAACGAGACCGGCCAACAAGTTGATCTTGTTTACGATAAGGATTCTAACACATGGAGTGCTGTAGCAAACGGAGATTCTACGAAAATTATCAAAATGGAAGAGGACGGCAAAGCGATCGTTTATCTACCTAACGGCGAGGAAAGAGTTGTAGAGCTATCTAATAATGGAGTTCTGGCTTTCCGTCAATCGGTTGAGAATTCAGTGTTTTTTGCTGCTAAATAATCAACCTATAAGTTATATCAATCGCCCTGCTATCCATCAGATAGCAGGGCGATTCTTTTTATTATTTACTTATTTCTTTTGTGTAATTCCTTTTAGTGTATCAGTTCTAAAAGGAGCCGCTGGTAAGCCGTTCATATTAAATAAGTTTACATCCGGATTGTTAGACCAACTGTAACGTACCGATACAGGAGTTAATATGTTGTTTGAATAAACAATCACCTTATCACCTTCGATATATGCTTTAGCCCATTCAAACTTATCATCTGCTCCGGCAATGGCAAACCCTTCTACATATCCATATTTATTAGTTGTATATAGTCCTTTCCCTATATTATCGAAATGGATAATAGCCTTGTTCCCATCTATATCCATCGATTTGAAAGTAGGTCCTGAATATATAATATCTGTTCTTCCATAATCTTTATTTAGCGCATTCAGAGCCAAACGAAGACCTACATCTTGCTTATTGCGAGGATGTATATCGTTTGCTTCACCTATGTCTGTAATCACTGCTTCACCTGTTTTAGGAAGAGACAAAGTCATAGTTTGTGCTTCTCTTAGCTCGGCCCATTCGCTTTCTACAGGGGTTATATCTTTGGCCATAAAATTGGCTAATTGTACCCAATAAAAAGGGAATTCATAGCCCCACTTCGTTCTCCAGTTATTTATCATGTTAGGGAATAACGTACGGTAGTTATATGCCTGAGAAGCATTATTCTCACCCTGATACCAAATAGTCCCCTTAATCTCGAAATTGACAATGGGATTTATCATCGCATTGTATAACAGAGAGGGATACATATTGGGAGACAAGTCGATATAATTAAAATCTTTGTTTATAACCGCTGTTTGATACGACCACTCTCCTGCTAGAGAATATTTTTTACCGTCAACTTCCATCCATAAATCTTCTTGTTCTCCATAAAGGCCTCCGCCACCGGTATTATCCGTAACTTTAACTGTAATGACATTTGAGCCTGCTTTGAGAATGTTTGCCGGAAGTTTATAGATTCTGTTCACAGAGTAGCCTTCCGTTTCACCTACCTTGACCCCATTTATCCATGTTATATCATTGTCGTCTATTGCCCCAAGTTGTAATGTAGCAGCTTTACCTTCTACATTAGACGGTAGATTTAGCGTATATTTGAACCAAATAATACCATCAGCCTCTGGTAATATATTTTCCCACAATTGAGGGATTTGCATTTTCTTCCATGAGTCTGAATTATAAGACGGAGCAAACCATTCTTCGGTTATTCCCGGATCGTTCTGAAGGGCTTTAAGATATGCCTCTTTGTTTTCTCCGTTTTCTTTTACGAACTTATCGAAATCGGTAATTTGAATATTTTTATACCTTTCACTAAAGGCTTCGGGTAATTTGTTGAAAGAATCAGGACTTGTCCATGTTTCTATATCCGTACCTCCCCATGAAGAATTGATGATACCAATAGGAATATTTAGTTCCTTATTCAATTTACGGGCAAAAAAGTAAGCTACAGCCGAGAAATTGGCTACAGTTTCGGGCGAACACAATTGCCATGTTCCCTCTAAATCCGTTTTAGGTTTTATACTCAGATCTTTTATAACATTAAACGATCTTATTTCCGGATAGTTGGCGTTTGCTATTTCGGTAGTGGCATTGTTTACATTACTTACTGTCCATT
This sequence comes from Dysgonomonas sp. Marseille-P4677, assembly GCF_016652235.1. Taxonomy (GTDB): domain Bacteria; phylum Bacteroidota; class Bacteroidia; order Bacteroidales; family Dysgonomonadaceae; genus Dysgonomonas. The sequence continues at coordinate 67,780 of NZ_JAEPKU010000004.1, read as the reverse complement.
CCATATTCGACTGTCCCGAACAAAGCCATACTTCACCCACGAGGATGTTTTTGAAAGTAATGCTGTTGAGCTTACCTTTTATTTCCATAGAGTAAGGGCCGCCGTATGCTACTGGGGCCAATTGCAATTGCCAATTTCCATTCTTGTCGGCTTTTACTTTTTTTACCTGATCGATAAAACGGACTTCTACGGTTTCATTCTTGTCTGCCCAACCCCATACTTTTATAGGCTTGTCCCGTTGCAGTACCATATTGTCTGAAAAAATCCGAGGTAATTGTACTTCTGCATAAAGAGCAGAAATGGCAAGGCTAAAACAACAAATTAACAGAGTGCTTAATTTCCTTTTCATGATGTGATTTTTGATATTAGATTATGTAAAATAAACATTAAAAGTTCGATTTGCCAAATATTATATTTTAACTAAAAAGTGACAAAGTTGTACTCTTTTTGAGGTTTTCGATGTTATTCTTTAATTATTATCAGATGTTTAAACAAAAAGAGCGACTGTCGGGTCTAATATTTTATTTTTTTAACTCTATTTTTAACTAAAAAGTGACAAAAGTGTACAGATTTAATGCTTTTTCTCAACATTGCAATATCCCCTTTTTTTAATATTTTTCCATATAGATAAAGTAATTGACAGGAAATATCTATATGTATTTAAGATGTTTTTAGATCAATGAAATCCAGTTTTCACAACACTGTTACTTGCCAAAACAAAAAAACTCTATCTTTGTTATAACTAACAGAAGATTAAATAGGGCTATCACCTTATTTTCTGGATACAACTAAAAAATTCATATATGAATTACTTTAATTATAAGAGACGGCTATCCTCCGAAACAAGGATTGGCGATACTCCCATGGGAGGCTCGAACCCTATACGTATTCAGTCGATGACGAATACAAACACAAACGATACGGAAGCCAGTGGCGAACAAGTAATAAGAATTGTAAAAGCCGGAGCTGACTATGTCAGACTTACAGCACAAGGTGTACGCGAAGCAGAGAACCTGCGAAACATAAAAGATGTGGTCAGGGGACAGGGATATAAGACACCTTTGATTGCCGATATACACTTCAACCCACGTGCGGCAGAAGCGGCCGCCAAAGTTGTCGAAAAAGTGCGTATCAATCCCGGAAACTTTGTAGATCGTGTAAAAACATTTGAAACATTTGAATATACAGATGAGGAGTATGCCCAGGAGATAGAAAAAATAAAGGCAAAATTTATACCTCTATTAAATATATGTAAAGAGCATAAGACGGCTATTCGTATAGGAGTCAATCATGGCTCTTTGTCAGATCGTATTATGAGCCGCTATGGAGATACCCCTGAGGGGATGGTCGAATCTTGCATGGAATTTCTACACATTTGCATCGATGAAGGATTTCATGATATTGTTATATCGATGAAGACTTCCAATACCGTTGTCATGTCGAAAGCTGTACGACTCCTTATTGCCCGTATGGAGAAAGAGGGGCTGAACTTTCCTCTTCATTTGGGTGTAACCGAAGCGGGAGACGGGGAAGACGGACGTATAAAATCGGCTGTAGGGATTGGCTCGCTTCTATCTGATGGAATAGGGGATACTATTCGTGTATCGCTAAGCGAAGATCCTGAATTTGAAGTGCCTGTTGCTCGCAAACTAGTAGCTTATATCGGAGAAAAGGAAAATCATCCCGAAATAATTGCTAAGGTAAGTGATAAATTTTCGCCATTTTCTACAGATAGAAGAGAAACCTATGCTGTAGGAAATATAGGAGGAGATAATTTACCAGTAGTTATTTCAGATCGCTCGCAAGGGAATTTTGAATTTAATAGTCATTTCTTGCCCGATTACATATATGTGGGAAAAGAACTGCCTGTTGCTGCTCCGCGTGCAATTCCGTCTATTATAGATGTTACAGGATGGAAAGGTGATAAAAATACATATCCATTGTTCGATAAATCTAATTGGGAAAAAATAGAAGAGAATGACGCAGCTATCAAATTCCTGCGATTATCATATCCGGAACTTAATGATGATATAATTACTTTATTAAAAGGGAGTAAATCTATAGTCGTTATTCTTACTACAAACCATATCAATGGTATAGGAGAACAACGTGCATTTATACATACATTGATGAATAATGATTGCGATACTCCGATCATTCCCAATCGTCAGTATAATGAAAATGAATCTGAAGATCTGCAAATAAAAGCTGCGACTGATTTCGGTACACTTTATCTCGATGGTTTTGGAAATGGGATTATGCTTCAAAATGAAGGAGATATTTCAAAGAAAAATATAGATGCCTATATGTTCGGTATTTTGCAGGCATCCCGTATACGTACTAGTAAGACAGAGTATATATCATGTCCTAGCTGTGGTCGTACACTCTTCGACTTGCAAACAACGGTAGCTCTGGTAAAAGGAGCGACTTCACATCTGACGCATCTCAAAATTGGGGTCATGGGTTGTATTGTGAATGGGCCCGGAGAAATGGCAGACGCCGACTATGGTTATGTAGGGGCTGAGAAGGGTAAAATATCTTTATATAAAAAGAAGAATCTGATAGAGAAGAATATATCATCGGAAGAAGCTGTAGAACGTTTAGTCCAATTAATAAAAGATAACGGCGATTGGGTTGAACCCGAAAATTGAAATAATTAATAATTTATAAGTATAAGGAGTAGAATTTGTAATGATCTACTCCTTTATTGTTTGGTAGAGTATTCTCATATAATGTAACAATAAATTAACTTGAGGCTATTATATTTTTATTTCAATAAGGATAACTTTGTCTCTTTTTTAAACAAGGATTAACTCGTTATTGTTAAAGGAATATACTTATTAATAAAATAATGGAAGGAAAGAAAAATTATTCGGGACTTACCGACAGTCAGGTAAAAGAAAGTAGGAAGAAGTATGGACAGAATGTCCTTACTCCACCAAAAAAGGAACCTCTATGGAAGCTATTTCTAAAAAAGTTTGATGATCCTATTATTCGTATATTGCTTATCGCAGCATTTCTGTCTCTCGGTATATCGATTATACACAACGAATATATAGAAACCATCGGTATATTTTGTGCAATTTTACTTGCAACCGGAGTTTCTTTCTGGTTTGAGATGGACGCCAATAAGAAATTTGATATACTGAATCAAGTTAACGATGAAGACATGGTTACCGTGATGCGTAACGGTAATATCAAGCAAGTACCGAAAAAAGATATTGTAGTTGGCGATGTCGTTTTTCTCGAAATGGGGAATGAGGTTCCGGCCGATGGAGAGCTTCTCGATGCAGTTTCTATGCAAATAGATGAGTCATGCCTTACCGGAGAGCTTAGCATTGACAAGACAATAGACCCCGATCATTTTGAAGAAGGAGTGACTTATCCTTCAAACTGGGTTCTGCGTGGAACTAAAGTGATAAATGGACATGGTGTTTTTGAAGTTGCCCGTGTAGGCGATGCCTCCGAGTTTGGTAAAGTAGCAGAAAAGGCCACAGAAAAAGTAGAAGGTGAAACACCCTTAAACCGTCAGCTAGATTCTCTTGCGAAATTTATCGGAGTTATCGGTCTGATTTTGGCTATACTTACATTTTCTGTTCTATTTGTAAAAGATACATTTTTAAATCCGGATGTTTCTGTTACATTGGGTCAGTTAGGACTGTTGGGTGCGGTGATGATAGGCTTGGCAATAGCAATGGTAAAAGTATGGTTGCCAATAATCTATGATGGTATCGAGCTCACCGGAAAAGACATCAAGCTCCCTAAGTCTGTAAAAAATGGAAGCTGGTTGAAATGGTTTCTTATAGGTTCTTTGGTAGCAGTAGTTTTGGCCTCTTCTGGATTTATTTTTGGAGTCAATCCTTTCGATGTAAATTCGTGGATAAGCATAGATATTGCAGCAAGTATACTGCAGGCCTTTATGGTGGCTGTGACATTGGTTGTAGTTGCAGTTCCCGAAGGTTTGCCGATGAGTGTGACATTGAGTTTAGCTTTGAGTATGCGTCGCATGCTGAAAATGAATAATCTGGTGCGGAAAATGCACGCTGTGGAAACAATGGGTGCCACTACAGTTATTTGTACCGATAAGACTGGTACATTGACCCAGAACCAAATGCAGGTGGCTAGTACTAATTTTTACGGGATTGAAGATCAAATCCTGACAGATAGCGAAATTAGTCGCTTGGTAATAGGTAATATTTCAGTAAATTCAACGGCTTTTCTTGATTTATCGCATCCTGAGAAAGTAGAGTCTTTAGGTAATCCGACTGAAGGAGCACTATTGCTTTGGCTAAATAAAAATAAAATTCTTTATAGTAATATTCGTGGTAAAGAAGAATTACTAGATCAACTACCATTCTCTACGGAACGGAAATTTATGGCTACGCTAGTCGATTCGCCGAAGCTTAAGAGAAAAGTATTATATGTAAAGGGTGCGCCTGAAGTTGTTTTCAGTAAATGCAAGGTTGTTGCTACAGAGGAAGGAAACATCTCTGCTGATCAATTTAAGGAAAGAGTGAACGATCAGCTGCTGCAATATCAAAACCAGGCTATGCGTACACTTGGCTTTGCATACAAATATATCGACGATGAAGGAGACTCTTCAGTAGAAGAATTAGTCTCTGATGATTTGATATTTTTGGGTATCGCAGGTATATCCGATCCTGTGCGTCCTGATGTTCCCGATGCTGTGAAACGCTGCTTGAATGCAGGAGTAGGTGTCAAAATTGTAACAGGAGATACGTTTGGAACGGCTAAAGAAATCGGTCGTCAAATAGGGATATGGAGTGATGATGAAGATACCGATTTAAATATTATAGGAGGAGTTGATTTCGAAGCTCTTTCCGACGAAGAGGCATTGAGCAGAGTAAAAGATCTTAAGATAATGTGTCGAGCTCGTCCGACCGATAAACAGCGCCTTGTTCATTTGTTAAAACAACGAGGCGAAATTGTGGCAGTTACAGGAGATGGAACGAATGATGCTCCGGCTCTTAACTATGCCGATGTTGGTTTGTCAATGGGTTCAGGGACATCAGTTGCTAAAGAAGCGAGTGACATTACACTTCTCGATGACTCATTCAGCAGCATAGCTACAGCCGTAATGTGGGGACGGTCACTATACAAGAATATTCAACGGTTTATACTATTTCAGTTGACGATAAATGTAGCAGCCTTGTTAATCGTGTTTTTAGGGTCTATATTCGGTCATGAGTTGCCCCTTACAGTGACACAGATGCTTTGGGTAAACCTAATAATGGATACATTCGCTGCTGGTGCGCTGGCCTCTCTGCCGCCTGATCCGAATGTGATGAATAGTAAGCCAAGAAAGAATACTGACTTTATTATTACAAAGTCTATCGCAAAACATATTCTTATTACAGGAATCCTTTTTGTTATCCTGCTTTTGAGCATGATGTATTATTTTTCAGCTCCAGAACATTTGAATTCATTCTTTAGCTATATAGATGAGGCAGATCGTGAAGGATACTTCCTGTCGTATTTCTTTACTGTCTTTGTTTTGCTTCAGTTCTGGAATATGTTTAATGCAAAAGCGTATGCTACTGGAAAATCAGCGTTTTCGGGGTTAAAAGAAAGTGCAGGCTTTGAACTTGTAGCATTAATAATCTTAGCCGGACAAATAATTATTGTTACTTTCGGAGGTGAGGTTTTCCGCACAATGCCTTTGACTATACAAGACTGGGGTATTATTATAGGAGGAACTTCTGTCGTACTTTGGATAGGCGAAATTATAAGATTAGTGAAAAGGAGATAACGATCTTAGTAAAGAATAGATATATGAAGGACAGCAAGTGTTAAAACTTGCTGTCTTTTTTTGTATCTCTTTGCATCGGATACCAATTTATAGTGATAAGTAGACATAAATTTCATTATTTGTTGTGATTGTGAAAAAAACTGAATATAGAGATCTTTGCGCTCGATTATTTTAATCTATTCTAAATAAATAAAGATAAATGAGACGATTTGGTTTTCTATTCTTAGCTCTTATTCTTAATATGTCTTTTATTGCTGCCCAAACAATAAAAGGTAGAGTCTATGATGATAAAGGTCAGCCTTTAGCTTCGGCGACTGTTGTTGTTCAAGAGTTACAAAAAGGAGTATCTACAGATGAAGATGGTAAGTTCAGATTCATAAGACTGCCTCAGGCGGAAATGACGGTAGAGGTTAGTTTTGTCGGTTATAAAAACTGTGTAAAGAAGGTGAACTTATCAAATGATAATGAAGCTTATTTACAATTTGATTTGGAGCCTAATACTAATCTGAGTGAAGTTGAAGTGTTCGGCGAACGCTACAAACAACCGGAAAAACTTGATGCGATTACACGTATGCCATTACGACCTAGTGAGCAGATACAAAGTATATCAGTAATTTCCGATAAGGTAATTTCCGAACAAGGTGCATTAACCGTGACAGATGCTGTACGCAATGTACCCGGAGTTATTCTTTTCGGGTCTTACGGAGGCGTTAAAGAAAGCTTCTCTAGTCGTGGTTTTCGCGGGATTCCTGTTTTGAAGAATGGAGTAAGAACAGACTCTCAACTTCAAACGGCGTCTATTCTTACCGATATGCAGGGTGTGGAAAGTATACAGATGATCAAAGGATCTGCCGCTATTACTCAAGGTGTCATAACAGATATAGGTAATGCCGGGGGAATTATTAATGTTGTGACTAAAACTCCTAAGTTTGTAAATGGGGGAGAGGTTGGTATTCGTACTGGTAGTTGGGGCCAATTCCGTCCTACATTCGATGTTCAGTCTGTGTTGGATAAGGAAAAAACCATTGCATTCAGATTAAATGGGGCATATGAGCGTTCAGACAATTATCGTCCGATTGTTTCATTAGATAAAGTATATATTAATCCTTCATTAGAATGGCGTCCTGACGAGAAGACAACCATCACTCTCGAAATGGACTATATGAATGATAACAGAACACCTGTTTCGAGTGCAATAAACCTTGCTGATATGTCTACTGAGGCAATGTATGAAATACCTCATGATAAATTCTTAGGGACTACTGCCGATAACATCAATACCAAGATGACTACATATGCTGCCCGTATCACAAGGCAGATAGCAGATAAAATCAGTGTAAGAGCTGCTTATTTCGGCTCGTCTTACAAATTTGATAATCTCAGCACTTCTATTGGAACCAAAGCTATCAAAGATCAGTACAATGTTCGTGCGAGATCTTTATCCAGAAGTTTAAGAGATGATAAGAATTCTACTTTCCAATTAGACTTGGTTGGTAAAGATGTATATACAGGAAGTATCAAACATACATTTCAACTGGGATTTGACTATAGAACTGCTGATGTTTCTACCAGAAGCTCTTCTTCATATGCATTAGGAAATATAGATATTGTAAATTCATCAGTTATCCCTAATTGGGTAAGTCAGGATTCTATAAATAAATATGTAAAGCTTGCAGATCCGGTCAATACATATTACTCTACATATGGTATTATGGCTCAGGAAGTGATGACTATCAATGAATATGTAAAAGCTATTTTGGGATTACGCTATAGTTCTATTTCTACAAATAATGTTGGAGGGGGAGTCACTACCGAAGATGCTTGGAATCCTATGGCCGGAATTATGTTGACACCGCTTAAGAATGTGAATGTATTCGGCTCATATACGACAAGTACAAATCTTAGAAATGCAGCTAATATACTTACCGACAGAGTAACTCTCGCTGGGCCGGCTACAACTAAACAATGGGAATTCGGTATCAAGTCGGATTGGTTGAATGAAAGACTTCGTTTCAATTTTACATATTTTGATATACTTACAGATAATCTTACTAATTCAGAATATGAATATGATGAGAAGACCGGAACTCAGGTTACAACAGGTTATTATTATAAAGCCGGAGATTTGAAAAGAAATGGAGTGGAAGTAGAATTGAGCGGACGTATACTGACTAATCTTCAAGTAATGCTAGGTTATTCATATACTAATGCAAAATATAAAAACAGTCCTTCGTATCAAGAAGACTCTGCTCCGATAAATGCAGCTAAGCATACCGCAAATGGATGGGTTTATTATACTTTAGACAGAAGTCCTTTGAAAGGATTATCTGTAGGAGTTGGAGCTTATTATGTAGGAAAAAGACCTGTTGATGACTACAGCTTAAAACCGAATGGACATGAAGGTACTCTAGTAGGTACTAAGCCTTTCGATATGCCCGCATATACTACTGTTAATGTACAATTGGCATATGGTATAGGACGTGTTACTACCCGTGTGTTCTTCAATAACATCTTTGACGAATTGGGATATAACTCTTATTATCGTGGAGGCTACATCAATCAGATCGATCCTCGCAATTTTGCCGCCTCAGTTTCATATCGCTTCTAATCCAATCACTATTTATGGTGATTTAGGAGTATAAATATCACTATTAATTGCGATTGCGAGAGTCGGTAATAAATTTCAATTTTGCATTGATGATAGTTTTAGTTTAATCCGGTAGTCGATGCCTATTTAAATAGAAATTAACAAGATTACTTAACTTTGATGATAATTTGTTCCGATGTATTGTTTGTTACTCAATTCATCGGAACTTTTTTTAAGTTTTAACCCCTGCATGAGAAAGTTTTTAAAACAATTGCACAAATGGCTTTCGATTCCTGTTGGAATCATGATAACAATTATTTGTTTAACCGGTGCAATCCTTGTATTTCAAGATGAAATACTGGAATTATCTAATCCTTCCCATTACTTTGTAGATAATATAAAAGATGCGCCAATTCCTATGGATGAGTTGATTCCTATGGTCAATGCCCAGCTGGATAGTAATACTGTCGCTAATGTGCAGGTTTCACACGATCCGAAGCGTACCTATAGAATGACCCTGAGCGAAGGATTTCGTATTTCTGCATTTGTGGATCAGTATACAGGAAAAGTTACAGGAATATATGAATTTCGTGAAAGTCCTTTTTTTACTATCATGTCATTGCATCGCTGGTTAATGGATGGTAGTCGTACTTGGGGAAAATATACAGTAGGTATATCTACTTTGTTATTTGTGGTTATTCTTGTTAGTGGGTTTATAATCTGGATGCCACGCAGAATGAAAAGGAGCCGATTTAAGATTCAATTGCGTAAAGGAAAGAAACGCATGCTTTATGATCTGCATAATGTATTAGGGGCTTATGCTTGTCTGGTACTATTGATTTGTGCCCTTACAGGAATGGTTTGGTCTTTTGATTGGTATCGTAATACTGTTTTTAAAATATTCGGGGTAGAAACAAAACAAGAGCAAGGGCATGGAGGCGGACGTCAAGGAAAAGGGAAGCCTAAAAAAGAAGAACTTAATATCCTTGCTTGGCAGGGAGTACTGAATGCATTGAAATCATCTAATCCCGATTATGAATATATTCGTATCCAAGACGGTTCAGCAACTGTTCATCTTAAATCTTCTATTACATCGAGAGCCACTGATAAATATGATTTCGATAAAGTAAATGGAGAAATAACACGTACAACATTGTTCAAAGATCAGGAAGGAACTACCAGGGTATGGGCATGGGTATACTCATTGCATGTAGGAGACTATTGGGGTATCTGGTCAAAGATATTTACTTGTTTTTTCTCTTTGGTAGGTGCAAGCTTGCCTATAACAGGGTATTATATTTTCTTTAATAAAAGAGCTGAGAAAGCAAGGGTAAAAGCAAGGAAAGGCAATAGAATAGTTAATTAACATTTGCCTCGTGATAGATGTGTAAAAAGTATTATCTTTGTTTTAATTAATAAGTAGGAGTAAGTATCTTAAAGATTCATTTTTTTGAATCATAACATGCAATAGCAGTTATACTTACGAAAAATTAATAAATAGGTCTATGACCTTAAAACAAAGATAATATCTTACCATGATTAACAAAAGACAAAAAAGCTTGTATGTAAGAAGTTTGATGGTTTTGCTATTGGCTGTATCATCAATCGGGATTAATGCGCAGGATTTTATTCCGGGGCAGTTGTGGACAGGACTTAGACAACCTCAGCCTCAATCGGAACTACCTAAAGGAAACGCTCCTTTTCAAAAATCGCAAAGGGTTGAAAAACAAAATTTACCGACTAAATTAATTGCCACAGAGACAGGAGAATGGATTATCTCACAGGGATGGGAAATGACAGACGGGGCAACAGTAATTGAATCTGGGAAATCTATTTTTGATCCTCAATTAAATACCACAACATGGTATAATGCAACAGTACCGGGAACAGTGCTCACTACTCTTGTAGATCAAGGTGTATATGCCGATCCTTTCTTTGGATTGAATAATATGGATATCCCGGAGTCGTTGAGCCGTACCGACTGGTGGTACAGATGCAAATTTACTATCCCGCAAAATATTTCGGATAAGCAACTGCATCTCTTATTTAATGGGATTAACTATCAGGCAGAAATCTATCTTAATAGTAAAAGACTTGGTAATATTAAAGGTGCTTTTATACGAGGAGAATATAATATATCTGATTTAGTAAATAAAAACGGAGAAAATATTCTGGCAGTACATATCTTTCCTCCGAATAATCCGGGTATTCCTCACGAACAATCTATGATCGCCGGACAAGGATTGAACGGTGGAGTTTTGAGTACAGACGGGCCAACCTTCATATCCTCCATCGGCTGGGATTGGATTCCCGGCATTCGTGACCGTAATACTGGTATCTGGCAAGATGTAAGGCTAAGAGCAAGCGGGGATGTGCTTATTGGCGATCCGTTAGTAACTACAGATATATTACTTCCTGATACTACGCAGGCAAGAATAACAATTGAAACGCCCGTTAAGAATATAACATCTAAAACAATAAACGGAACATTATCTGCAAAAATTGAAAATATAAATATCTTTCAGTCTTATACCTTAGCGCCTAATGAGGAAAAAGTAATTTCTTTCGATCCCGATAAGTTCAAAGAACTGAATATGACCAATCCTCGTTTGTGGTGGCCCAATGGTTATGGTAATCCCGAACTGTATGATTTGCATTTGAGCGCACAAGTAAATAATAATGCTTCAGATACTAAGAAGGTGCGTTTTGGTATTCGTGAGATGTCTTACGAGTTGATGGTAAATGAAGGAGGCGACAACAATAACAGAATACTTTATACTCCAAATTCGACAGAGAAAAAGGGTAAGCCTGTATTTGATTATGAAAAACGTGTATTCTTTACAAAAGACAATCAACTTCCTACCATTGCTGAAGGTGCAGATGTATCAGGGCTGCAAAAACTATCGAATGACGATCCTGTAGGGTCTTTCTTTGCTATTAGGGTAAATGGCGTACGTATATTCTGCCGTGGTGGCAACTGGGGTATGGATGATGGGATGAAACGTGTGTCGAGAGAGCGTATTGAACCATATGTTAAATTACATAAAGAGGCTAATTTCAATATTATCCGTAACTGGACTGGTGAGTCTACAGAGGAAGTGTTTTATTCATTGTGTGATGAATATGGAATGCTTGTCTGGAACGATTTCTGGATTACGACAGACGATACGGTAGAGCCAAGTGATTTTGAACTGTTTGTGAAAAATGCAACAGATGTTGTGCGTCGTTATCGTAACCATCCTTCTATTGCTGTATGGTGTCCTCGTAATGAAGGATTTGCTCCTAAGGGGATGGGAATTAAGTTGTCTGAGATGGTAGCAAAAGAAGATCCTACTCGCCATTATCACGGGCAATCGCGTTTCCTTAATATGGGAACAAGCGGTCCTTGGGGTTATTTCAAAGATCCTTCATTATACTATACTCAAAATGCTAAAGGGTTTAACACTGAAATGGGTAGCTATGCCATACCTACTGCAAATACTATTCGTAAGTTTATCGCAAAAGAAGATCAATGGCCGATAAACGATGTATGGGCATACCATGACCTGCATCATACAACTCAAAATTTCGGCGATTTTATGAATGCTGTGGAACGTTATGGCAAACCTGATAGTATGGAGGATTTTGTACGTAAATCCCAATTCGTAACATACGACGCGTGGCGAAATATGCTTGAGGCATGGAATAGTAAGATGTGGAATAATACTACCGGCCTTGTGTTATGGATGAGCCATCCGGCATGGCCTAGTATGATTTGGCAAACATATACCTACGATTATGAAACTCCGGGTTCATATTTTGGAGCCAAAAAAGCTTGTGAACCTGTACATATACAAATGAATCTTCCCGGTAATGATATTACGATTATCAATACAACATTGAATGACTATAAATCGATGACGGCTGGTATTCGCTATATAAGTTTGCAAGGAAAAGAGCTTTATAAAAAGAATATAAAAATAGATGTGAAGGCAAATGTAGCTACTAATTGCTTTACACCTGATAAAATAGATGAAACTTTATATTTAGCACGGCTGGAGCTAAAAGATACTAAAGGCAGGGTTGTATCAACAAACGATTATTGGATGACTGACGGAAAGAATGAGTCATACATGGCGATGAATACTTTACCTGCTGTGAATATAAATATAAAGACAACACATGCCAAAGGTAAAGTGTTGGTTGAGGTATCTAATCCTTCCAAAAATCTTGTGGCGGCAGTGAAATTAAATGCAGTAGATAAAATAACAAAAGAAGTTCTATTGCCTGCTTATTTTTCTGATGGATATATTAATTTATTAGCCGGAGAAAAGAGAATTGTAGAATTGACTATGCCCGAAAATATCTCGAAAAATTATATTGTAATAGCAGAGGGCTATAATACAAAATAATATGTGTGAATAAGTGCATTTTGAAATAAAAACAGAAAAGCAGCATTCGTCGAATGCTGCTTTTCTGTTTTTAAAGAAGATGTTACGTTTCTTTGTGTTTCTCATTACTAATTATGCTTCTTGTCAAATAATTATAAATATATTCTATCTTTGTATGAGTTCAAAAGCCAGTACTATGCTAATAAAACATAGAAATCTCCGTTAAAATAGGGAAAGACTGGTAACGGCTTTAAACAATCTAATATGAAGCATCTTTTTATTGTATTTTTCTTTTTAGTAGCGTCGTCTCTTTTTGCTCAGAACAAATATATTGTTAAGGGTAAGATAAAAGGGTCTGAAAATGGAGAAGTACTTGTAGGTGTGTCAGTTGGAGTAAAAGAGTTACCGCAACAAGGGAGTTTTAGTGATGCGGCTGGTAACTATAGTATTACACTGCCTACCGGTGAATATAGTCTAATATTTAAGCTGCTGGGCTATAATATAAAGGAGGTTAAATTAAAATTAGACAAAGATAAAACATACAATATAGAACTAGAGGCAGAAGTAGTGTCTCTTGAGGCCGTTGAAATAACTGCTCGCAGAGCAGACGAGAATGTGAAGAATGTACAGTCCGGCGTAGATAAGCTTGAAATAGAGACAATGAATAAAATTCCCGTACTTTTAGGAGAAAGGGATATTCTTAAAACATTACAATTGCTTCCCGGTGTACAGAGCGCGGGTGAAGGAAATACGGGTTTTTATGTGCGGGGTGGCAGTAACGATCAGAATCTGATATTAGTAGACAATGCTGTTGTTTATAATCCGTCCCATTTGTTTGGTTTCTTCTCTACTTTCAATTCCAATGCCGTAGACAACATGTCAATTTATAAAGGGTCTATGCCTGCTCAATATGGAGGGCGTTTATCTTCAACTCTCGATGTAAATATGAAGGATGGAGATTTGAAGAACTATCATGCAACTGGAGGTATAGGCCTTATTTCGTCTAATGTTACTTTCGAAGGCCCGATACAAAAAGAGCGTTCTTCTTTTATAGTTTCTGCTCGGAGGACTTATGCCGATGCTTTAGCCCGTTTGGTGGGAGTAGAGCAAGTAAAGGGTTCTAAGTTGTATTTCTTCGATCTGAATGCAAAACTGAGCTATGTGTTATCTAATAAAGATAAACTTACCTTCTCGGCTTACTACGGGAAAGATAAATTGGGATTGGATAAAGTAGTAATGATAGATTGGGGTAATACTATAGCCAGTCTGAAATGGAACCATATTTTCACTCCTAAAGCAGCTTCAGCTACATCATTCTCTTTTACAGACTATACCTATAATGTGAGTGTCGATCTTACTACCGGGTTGAAAGTGGTATCTCATATAAAAGACTTCAACCTGAATCAGGAATTTAGTTTTTACCCTAATGAGAGGAATACGATAAAGGCGGGTTTTACATCCATATACCGGGCTGTTGTTCCCGGAGACCTTAGCAGCAAAGACCCAACGCAATTGAAGATAACGCCGTACACACATCGTTACTCATGGGATAATGCAATCTTTGCAGCTAATGACATGAAATTACATGACAGAGCAGAGTTGAGTTATGGGGTCCGTCTTTCCTCTTTTAGCGTTCTAGGCGGTGGTGATTACTATAATTTTGCAGATAATGCCATAACCGATACAATACAGACCCGTAACGGACAATTTCTGAAAACGTATTGGAGTGTAGAGCCTCGTGTTTCGTTTGCTTATCAGTTGAACGATGTTTCGTCACTCAAAGCTGCTTATACCCGTACCACTCAGAATCTGCACCTATTGTCTACGTCAAATCTATCGAGTCCTACAGATAGGTGGATCGCAAGTACTAACTATATTAAACCCGAAATTGCGAATCAGGTTTCGGTTGGTTATTTCCGTAATTTTTCAAATAATATGTTCGAATTTAGTGCCGAATTGTATTATAAAGATCTTCGAAATCAGATAGATTATAAAGATGGTGCAGATGTAAGGGCTAAGGAAATAATAGAAACAGAATTGCTTTTTGGTAAAGGGCGTGCATATGGATTAGAATTATTTTTAAAGAAGCGTTTCGGGCGTTTTAATGGTTGGGTCGGATATACACTATCCCGCACCGAGAAACAGATTGATAATATAAATGACAATAAGTGGTATGTTGCTAACCAGGATCGTACACACGATTTGTCGGTTGTAGGTATATACGATCTGAATAAGAAATGGACTCTGTCGGCTACATGGGTTTTTGCGACAGGAAATCCTATGACTTTCCCCTCAGGAAAATATGTAGTAGACGGACATGCTATTTATTATTATGAAGGACGTAATAAATATCGTGCGCCATCATTCCATCGTCTTGACCTGGGAGCAATATGTACATTGAAAAAAACGAAAAAATACACCTCGGAATTGGCATTTAGTGTTTATAATGCTTATGGGCGCAAGAACCCATACATGTTTGGGTTCAGGCAGAACGAGTATGACAAATCGAAATCCGAGTCGTATATGATATATTTATTTAGTGTGATACCATCTATCTCGTGGAATTTTAAATTCTGAACAATATGAGAATTATATGTAAATTACTCTTATTATCTATATTCTTCATGTCGTTATTCTCGTGTGAAAAGATTGTAGATATTGATCTGAGATCTATCGAGCCTAGGCTTGTTATAGATGCCTCCATTACAGAGTTTAGCCCGTGTGTAGTACTTCTTACCAAAACTCAGGCATTTAGAGATAATGGTCCAAGTGAGAAAATATCAGGAGCAGTAATTGAGCTCAGCGATGAAGACGGGTATACAGAAATACTAAAGGAGAGTAGGGGTAATCCTGGAGCATATACTTCACTTGTGCAAGGAGTAGCTAATAAGAAATATTTTCTAAAGGTTAAAGTAGGGGACGATGTATATGAGGCTTCTGCAACTATTCCTGAAGTAATACATATTGAAGAGGCATATATTTATGAAATAAAGGCTGGTAGCGGCTCGTGGTACTCACCTTCTTTTATTTTTCAAGACCCGGAAGGTATAGCCAACTATTATTATACTATTTTGTATGTGAACGGGAATCCTATGAAATCGATATATTTAGACAGCGATGAATTCAGAGATGGACTACGTATACATAAAATACTGTTCTTTAACAGAAGTGATAATCATGATAACGATTTGGAGACAGGAGATAATATAAAAATAGAATTTCAGTCTCTGGATAAAGGAATGTATACTTACTATAAATCTCTATTTTCCGTTGCGGCGGATGGAGGTACAAATCCATTGACAAATTTTTCGAGAAATGTTCTGGGTTGCTTCAAGGCATTTAATACGAGCTTTATCGAATATAATGTGAGTGGTGATATTATCTATCCTGGAAATTAATCTGTATATTTGTTGCCTGTTTAGATAACGGATACTGATAACCGATTCCCGGAACAGATCATTATCCTTACCCAAGTAAAATAAGTAGGTCTGTGACCTTAATATAAGAAATGAAGTTATACTATGTTTAAGTTTCTCGGATTTTTAATACTTCTAGGTCTCTTTGGTTTTCTTGTGGTCGGAGTACTCCTTGGCCGTGCTATACGCTTTTTAAGGCCTGAAGATAAGCGGCGCAACAATAGCAGACGTACTAATAATAAAGCAAAGCAATCAGAATCGCCGACTTCTTCTCAAAAGAAATTCTCAAAAAATGAAGGAGAATATATTAGTTATGAAGAAGTAAAGGATGACGAATAGGGCTTCAGCATTACTCTTTGATTGACTCTATAAGGTCCCATGTACGGGCAAACTCATATCCTTTATCTTTTCCCCAAGAGATGAATTTATCAAATCTCTCGATCATTTTCGTATCCGTATTTTTTGTTACATAGAAAGGAAAATTATACTTCTTTTTAGGGCCTATATCCATAAACTCCCATGGATGGAAATAGACATTCAGATAACCGTCTTTTTTCAGAACTCTGTTCGACAATTTGCAATATATGCCTAATGGCAGATTGTGGAATGATATCCAAAATAGTGGAACCCGGAATATTGGAGTTACCGAAGCCGGTAATTGCCAAACACCTTCTCTCTTGAAATAAGTGCGCGGTTCATTCAGTTTATTATATCTACCTGGTAGTAGAGTTGGATTGATAGACGAATTATATATATATCCCGCTTTAAAAACCTCTTCCTCGGGTACAGGAGCCATACGAGCCATACGATAGCCATGTACTGTTACCCCTCCTATTTCTTCCAATATATCTTTAGACATTTTCAGATGAGGTGGTTCGAAGTGATCATGTACATATCCGTGTGAAGCCAATTCATGCCCTTCATCTACAATACGTTTCACGATGTCTTTAGCATGACTGGCAAAATTGGCAGTCGTATAGAATGTCGCCTTTACATTATGTTTTGCCAGCAAATTAAGTATACGGGTTGTACCTTCCCACGAAACTTTTATCTGTAAATCGAACGGTATCGGATCGCCATATTCCCGAGGCATCTCGAATTCTTCGATGTCGAAACTTAAAAGTATTTTTGCACTCATCTCTCTTTAATATTTGTACTTCGTATAATATATGGAGGAAAACCTTTAGTCTGTGTAAATATACGGCCTATATATAGCCCTATTATTCCTAATATAAATAATTGCAGTCCTCCCAGAAAGCCGATTGTAATTATCTGTGATACCCATCCTGCCATAACGTGTCCTGACCATAAGCTGATGATGGCATATGGTACAAGGAGTAAAGATAGTAAAGCGATGCTAAACCCTAGATAAAGAGCCAGATGGAGTGGCTTTGTGCTAAAGGAAAGTATTCCTTGCATAGCTAGGTGGCGCATCTTTTTGAAAGTATATTTCGTTTGTCCCGACAGGCGTTTATCCGGCATGTAATCTATTGCATATTGTTTGAAACCCATCCAGTGTACAATGCCTCTGATAAATAAGTCCCCTCCTTTAATATTTATCAGGATATTTGCAGCATTTCTGGCCATAAGCCGAAAATCTGCCACCCCTGGTTCGAGTTCAATATCTGATACAAGATTAAGTACCTTATAGAATATATTGGAACTTTTACGTTTTCGTTTGGGCAGGGATGTGTCTTCCATTCTTTTGGTATAGACAATATCGTAGCCTTCTTCCCATTTCTTTATGAAGTCCGGCAGCATACGTGGAGGATGTTGCATATCTGCATCCATTGATATAATACAGTCTCCTGTGGCATTATCTAAGCCTGCTTTCAGTGCGTTTTGATGCCCAAAGTTCCGAGAAAATTCAATGTAAAAAAGTTGAGGGTCTTCAGCGCATAGTTTTTCCAGAAGGGACTGGCTTTCGTCGTTACTACCATCATTCACTGCTATTATTTCGTATCTGTATCCCGTTTTTACCATATTCTCATGAATTGCTTTTATAACTGTAGGTAGATTAGACTCTTCATTATAACAGCAAATCACGATTGAAACTTTTTTGGTTAATGCCATTTCATTTCTTTGTTATGCAAAGATAAATTGCAATGTATTAATATTAGTTTTCGAGCATATATATCGAATCGGTAGTAAAACTGTCGTTCGGTGAGTAGATAATCCAGTCGGTCAATAGCTCAAAAGGATAAGATTTGATGTCGCCTTCATTAAGGCCTGATATCCAATATGGTTGATTGAGGAGCTTTCCTTCTATTTTTCCATTTTCTATGGACTGTACTTCATACCATAAATGTTCTTTCTCACTTCCTGCTTCAGGATTATCTACGGTAAGACCTAGTTTTGTTAAAAATGTCCATCCCGGTTCCTCTTCTTTTTTAGAACCGAACATGTTTTTTAAGAAAGATTTTTTTTCCGGCTTCTTATACTTCTTTTTGAATACTTTTTCGAATAGGGGAAAACGCTCTTTTGCCAGAGCGCTCATTCGCTCGGTTTCCTCGTTAGTAATATAGTAAATAGGATTTTCAGCTAATGTAGATGCATATATCTCAGGGGAAATCATATTACCATCTTCTACCGCGAAAAGAATTCCCGACGGTTCCGCATGTACATTATCAACTTCATCACGGTCACTGGCTCCACCAAGTATATTTTCAGGAAGATCTTTCAACGCTTCTTCCCATCTCAACCAACAAAGATTGATTCCCATACCATCATACCCAATGGTGAACCGTTCCTTTTCCTTTGCAGGATGTGACAAGAACTTTTTGACAGTCATATTTATTAGAGTATTCATCTGCTCAGCTCCTTGATTGAAGTTGAGCATTTCAAGTTCTACCGAACCACAACGGTGCAACCCATGTGTATGAAACCAGTATCTACGGTTTCCATTTTCTCCACTATCGTCATATACTCCATGTAGTGTATACAGATAATCGGGCGAAGGGGGGATGGATGACTTAGCTGTCATACTGAGCCACTTAGCAGATAGAAGACGATACGACATAAAATCGACAGCCAGACTTGCGTCGGGAACGATGGCATCCATTATCTTCAATTGTAAGTGAAATGAACTTAAAGGATCTAACTCAAAATATAAGGATGTTTCGAGGAAGTATGCTTGTTCTGTTGCTATTTGTAGCGATTCTTCGTCTATAGAATTGGCAAATCCATAATCATTAAGATTAATGTTTTTTGTTTCACATACATACAAATCTACATTGAATCTTGTTTCTTTATATTCTATTTCGACAGCAAAGCTCATTATTGAGAATTCACTGTCGACTTCTACCTTATTGAACGAAATTAGGCTGAAATCTTTTCGCGACGAAAGAGCCTTTTCTATGTGAGGAGCTTCAAACTTAAAATCTTTCTTCCTGGGATAAACACCCATTCCTGAGGCAAGGCCTGTTTTTCCTTCTGCCAGTAAGTCATATTTTTCGTCGTTATTCATGTGCTAATGATAAGATGTGTTATAGAATTATTCGTATATTGATGTCACAAACTTAATGAAAATATCATTAGTTATTGTGGATTTAGGCAAAATATATGCTGATGAATAATATAAAAAGCCCTGACGAAATTTGCCAGGGCTCTCACTTTCGTATAGTGTCTTAGAATTTTTTAAAACCCATTATTTCGCGAACTTCTCGGAGTGTCTTACTCGCACTTTCACGTGCTTTAGCAGCACCCTCTACAGTTACTTTATGTAAATATGCTTCATCGTTCTGTATTTCGAGTATACGTTCACGTATAGGAGTAGTTACATTTATTATGTCTTCTGCCAATTGTTTTTTAAGATCTCCATAACGTATTTCGCAGGCGTTCCATTTATCTTCAAAATGAGAGACTACTTCTTCTGTCGAAACGACTTTTAGTATTGTAAACAGATTCTCTATATACTCAGGTTTTACCGAGTTAGGTTCTTTCGGGCCTTCGTCTGTCAAAGCTCGTTTTACTTTTTTCTCTATGCTTTTAGCATCTTCTGCAAGGTAAATGCAATTTCCTTCCGATTTTCCCATTTTCCCGCTTCCGTCAAGTCCCGGTATCTTTATCAGTTGCTGACCAAAGTTGTAGGCTACAGGTTCTTTGAAGTATTCTACTCCATAAAAATTATTGAAACGACGCGCAAATTTTCGAGTCATCTCCAGATGTTGCTCCTGATCTTTACCTACAGGAACTTTATCTGCATTATGCATCAGAATATCAGCAGCCATCAGGGTTGGATATGTAAGTAAGGCTGCATTTACATTTTCGGGTTGTTTGCGTGCTTTATCTTTAAATGAAGCGGTCTTTGATAATTCGCCCATATATGCATGCATGTTTAGCAACAAATACAATTCACAAACTTCCGGAACATCGCTTTGTACATATATCGTAGATACTTCGGGATCAATACCTGCTGCAAGATACTCTGTAAGAACATTTTTTACATTACTGTGTAATATTTTAGGATCAGGATGTGTCGTTAATGAATGGTAGTCTGCTATGAAAAAGAAGCATCTGTTTTCATGTTGCATTCTGGTGAAATTCCTTAAAGCCCCGTAGTAATTTCCTAAGTGTAGATTTCCAGTAGATCGGATACCACTTAATACTGTTTCCATATTATAAGTTTTATATTATTCTTTTTTGAGATACAAATATAGTCAAAATCTGGAAAAGAATCGTATATCTTATTGACTGTAAGTCTTAGGAAGTACTGTTTGTGTATTTCAGCACAATACACACTGGTTACAATGAAAAAATAATAGATAGCTCTGCTTTCTAATCTTTGATTTAAATCCTAAAATATCTATCTTTGAAAATTCAGGTATCTAAACTTCACTCAGATGATGAAAACGAATTTATCTTTATTATTAGGCATTTTTATGTTACTAACTTCCGTGGAAATGAAGGCTCAAAAAGTTGTTAAGTTATGGGACGGTAATCCTCCTATTGATAATGAAATCAAACAGCCTGAAAAATATGATAAAACAAGTGGTTGGATTACTGATGTTTCGGTTCCTGAATTATCTATTTATTTGCCGGACAAATCCAAAAATACAAGGATGGCTGTGATTATTTGCCCCGGAGGAGGGTATGCAGGTCTTGCATTCGAACATGAAGGGACTCAGTTTGCAACATGGCTGAACGAGCAAGGTATTGCCGCCGTTATCCTAAAATATCGTATGCCGAATAAGCATAAAGAAATACCGTTAGATGATGCTCAGCAAGCAATGAGGTATGTACGGACTAATGCCGGAGAATTAGGCATTGATGTAAATAAAATAGGAATTGCAGGATTTTCTGCCGGAGGGCATCTTGCCTCTACCGTTTCTACACATTATGCAACATCGGGTATAAGTACACGCCCCGATTTTTCTATTTTGTTCTACCCTGTTGTCACAATGGAGGTTGCTACACATGGAGGTTCAAAAATGAATTTGCTGGGAGACAATCCTTCATCGGTAGATGTTTATACATTTTCGAATGAGAAGCAGGTAAATGTAAATACTCCGCCCACTATTTTACTTTTGAGTGACGACGATGAGTCTGTTGCTCCTGAAAATAGTATATTGTATTACAATGCTCTGAAAAGAAACAGAGTGCCCGCAACAATGTATATTTTCCCCGAAGGCGGACATGGATGGGGTATGAGAAAGAACTTTAAATATCACACACAGATGCAGGCATTATTGCAGATGTGGGTGAAAGATCTACAGAATAAACTATAATTTTAATTTAAAATAATATGCAAAAAATAAAGGTAGCTAATCCTGTCGTTGAGATGGATGGTGATGAAATGACTCGTATTATCTGGCAATATATCAAAGATAAACTCATACTCCCATATGTAGATGTAGATCTGAAATATTATGATTTAAGTATTCAGAATCGTGATGCGACAAACGATCAGGTAACTATTGACAGTGCCGAGGCCACAAAAAAATACCATGTAGCCGTAAAATGTGCGACAATTACTCCTGATGAAGCTCGAGTGGCAGAATTTGGACTTAAGAAAATGTGGAAGTCTCCAAATGGAACAATCCGAAATATTATTGGTGGAACAGTCTTTCGTGAACCAATCATTATTAGTAATATACCTCGTTTAGTAAATACATGGACGCAACCGATTGTTATCGGGCGTCATGCGAATGCCGATCAGTATAAAGCAACAGATTTCGTTACTAAGGGCAAAGGTAAGTTAACTATTACTTTTACGCCAGAGAATGGAGAACCGCAGACTCATACTGTTTATGACTTTGAGGGGGGGGGAGTTGCTATGGGAATGTACAATACGGACGAGTCTATCTATGGCTTTGCGCACTCATGCTTCCGACTTGCTTTGCAAAAGAAATATCCGCTATACTTATCTACTAAAAATACAATACTAAAGGCCTATGATGGTCGTTTCAAGGATATCTTTCAAGAGGTGTATGAGAGAGATTATAAGGCCGATTATGATAAGGCGGGGATTACATACGAGCATCGCCTGATAGACGATATGGTTGCTTCCGCATTGAAATGGAATGGAGGTTTTGTTTGGGCGTGTAAAAATTATGATGGTGATGTGCAGTCCGATACTGTTGCTCAAGGATTTGGATCGTTGGGACTAATGACTTCAGTACTGTTGACTCCCGATGGACAGACAATGGAAGCTGAGGCCGCACATGGAACAGTAACACGCCATTATCGTCAACACCAACAAGGAAAAGAGACTTCGACAAATCCGATCGCTTCTATTTTTGCATGGACAAGAGGATTGGCTCATCGAGGTAAACTGGATAATAATCAGCCTTTGATTGACTTTGCCAATAAGTTGGAAGAAACTTGTATAGAAGTAGTGGAACAAGGAAAAATGACTAAAGACCTTGCAATGTTAGTGCATGGGGATGGGATGCAGCGTTCTCACTATTTAAACACAGAAGACTTCTTAGAAGCAATTAATCAGGGATTACAAATGAAATTGAATTAAAAATAAGACATGGGTATGCTTATAAGGAAGCTTGTTCCATAGGCTTTCCCTATTTCGGATATTTGTCTTCAAAAAATATAAGTTATATCATATAAAAGACTCTTGTAATAACTGAAAAATTCTTATATTTGCTCTATTAATATAATGCGAAAAATAAAATTTAAAACACTCTGAAAATATGAAATTTGTTGTTTCCAGTACTGCACTTCTAAGCCACTTACAGGCTATAAGCAAAGTGATCAACTCAAAAAATACATTGCCCATTTTGGATTGTTTCTTATTAGAGTTGAGTGGTTCTGTACTTACACTTACTGCGGCCGATTCAGAAACACGTTTGGTTACTTCCCTCGAAGTAAATGATGCTGACGGTAGCGGAAAGTTTGCTGTAAATGCAAAGAACCTGCTTGATCCGTTGAAGGAACTTCCTGAGCAACCGCTTACATTTGAGATAAACAATGATAATCTGGAAACATTTATATTCTTTCATAATGGTAAATATAATTTTATCGGACAGAGTGGCGATGATTATCCTCAGCCTAAGGAATTGAAAGATTCAGCTGTAAGTCTTGTTATTGAGCCTCAAATATTATTTTCCGGGATCAATCGTACTCTATTTGCAAGTGCTGACGATGAACTTCGTCCTGTGATGAATGGTGTATTTTTCGATATAACAACCGATGATTTGACTTTTGTTGCATCTGACGGGCATAAATTGGTGCGTTGCAAAACATTGGCGGCTAAAGGGGCAGAACGTGCTTCTTTTATATTGCCAAAGAAACCGGCCAATTTGTTGAAAGCTATTCTTCCTAAAGAGGCTGAGACAGTAGAGATAAAGTTTGATGAGAATAACGCATATATTAAAATGTCCAGCTATACAATGACTTGTCGTTTTATTGAAGGACGTTATCCTAATTATAATTCTGTAATTCCTCAGAACAATACGAATAAGGTTGTTTTAGATCGTTTGGCTTTTTTGAATGCATTGAAGCGTGTGTCAGTCTTCTCTAATCAGGCTAGTAACTTGGTGAAACTCCAATTGTCGGATAGAAATATAGTTATTACAGCTCAGGATATCGATTTTTCTACAGCTGCCGAAGAAACTATTGCCTGCGAGTACACCGGTGCGCCAATGAATATTGGTTTCAAATCCAGTTTCTTGATTGAGATACTGAATAATGTGCCGTCAACAGAAATTTCTTTAGAATTGTCCGATCCTTCGCGTGCAGGCCTTATTATTCCTGCCGAGAATGAAGAGAACGAAGATCTATTGATGCTGTTAATGCCAATGATGCTTAACGATTAATCTGGCGATATTTAATTATTAAACATATTATAAACTTTATCATTCTTCTGGTATGAAAATAGAGGAGTGATAAAGTTTTTTCTTAAAGCTTATGGAACTGAATTTACGAAATCCACTTATATTCTTTGATCTCGAAACAACAGGTACAGATACGGTTAAAGACCGTATAGTGGAAATATCTTATGTGAAAGTATATCCGAACGGAAAGGAAGAGGTAAAAACGAAGCGTTTAAATCCAGAGATGCCTATTCCTGCGGGTGCGACTGCCGTACATGGTATATCAGACGATGATGTTAAGGATTGTCCTACATTTAAGCAAATAGCAAAGTCTTTGGCAGACCAAATGGAAGGCTGTGATTTGGCTGGATTTAATTCAAGTCGTTTCGATATTCCACTTTTAGCAGAAGAATTTCTGCGTGCCGGGGTAGATATTGATTTTAGCAGAAGGAAGATGATTGATGTGCAAATTATTTTCCACAAAAAAGAGCAACGGACACTTGAAGCCGCTTATAAATTTTACTGTGGAAAAGAACTTACAGATGCGCACTCTGCCGAAGCGGATACACTAGCGACCTATGAGGTGCTGAAAGCTCAATTGGATAAGTACCCTGATCTGGTAAATGATATGGAAAAGCTGGCAGAGGAGTTTTCATTTTTTAATAACAATGTGGATCTCGCCGGACGTATTATCAGAGATGAGAATGGAATAGAGATATTTAATTTCGGAAAACATAAAGGCAAGTCGGTGGTCGAGGTATTGAAAAAAGAACCTAGCTTTTACGCCTGGATGATGGATGCAGATTTCCCGTTAAATACAAAGCAAGTATTGACGAAAATTAAACTGAGAGAAATGCAAAAATAAGAATTATCCGTTTGTTATATTTCTGGTAAAAAAATAGAAAGACCATCCTTTTTAAAGAAGATGGTCTTTTGTCTTTTTTGAATGTTGCTATTTTTATGATTTTACATAGTTGAAAACTAAGCTTTTATACTGTTAATAAAATAGCTGGTAGTTATATAACTGGCGTATTATCAGGCAATTGATTTGTTAATAACTTGTTAATATGCATGTTAATAACTTTTTAGTCAATTTTAAGTGGGGAAAAGTGGGGAAAAGTGTATAATTTTCCTACCTTTACGTCGCATAATGTATATAGTTAAAATTCAAAGTATTAATGTTGCAGTTTTTGGGCAATATAGAAGCTAAAATCGATACAAAGGGGAGAGTCTTTGTTCCGGCTGCTTTTAGGAAGATATTACAATCTTCCTCTCAAAATACATTGATACTCAGGAAAGATATATTTCAGGAATGCCTTGTACTTTACCCATTGGATGTATGGGAGGAAGAAGTGGCAAAGTTGCGATCTCGATTGAACCGATGGAATAAAGAAGAACAAGCTTTATTTCGTCAGTTTGTTGTTGATGCAGAACGCATGGAGATGGATGCGAATGGACGTATTCTTATTTCGAAACGTTATTGCCAAATGGTAGGTATTACTTCTGAGGTACGGCTCTTAGGAATAGACAATACAATTGAGATATGGGCCAATGAAGCTTTAGAGAGAACACTTGTTTCGGCAGAAGATTTCAGCGCCCGTATACAAACATTGATGGATAACGATTCGCAAAACGGTTAATCATGGCTGACGTATATCACATACCGGCGCTGCTTCACGAGAGTGTGGATGGCATGAATATCCATACAGACAGCATCTGTGTAGATGTTACTTTTGGAGGTGGAGGACATTCAAAGGAAATACTTTCTCGACTTGGCCGTAAAGGCCACTTGTACGCATTCGACCAAGATGCCGATGCTGTAAACAACATTCCAAAGGATGATAAATTTACTTTTGTACGGAGTAATTTCTGCTATCTTAAAAATTTCATTAAATATCATGGGGTGAATGAAGTGGATGCTATCTTAGCTGATTTGGGTGTTTCGTCTCACCATTTCGATGCTGAAGATAGGGGATTTTCATTCCGCTTTCAGGATAGTTCGCTCGATATGCGCATGAATAGAGAAGGAGGTAAAACGGCCTCTGATATATTGAATACGTATACAGAACAACAATTGGCCGATATTTTTTATTTATACGGAGAGCTGAAGCAATCTCGTCGGATTGCTTCTGAGATTGTAAAAATAAGAAAAGAAAAGCCATACAAAAAAATAAGTGATTTACTTGATACGCTTACTCCGTTTTTGGGAAGAGGAGAAAAAGAAAAGAAAATATTGGCTCAGGCATTTCAAGCCTTACGTATTGAGGTGAATGAAGAAATGGAAACGCTAAAAGAAATGCTTAATCAAGGATTAGAGATACTGAAACCCGGCGGGCGTTTTGTTGTTATCACATACCATTCGCTTGAGGACAGATTGGTTAAGAATTTCTTTAAAACGGGAAATTTTGAAGGAAAAATAGAGAAAGATTTTTTTGGAAATTTCGAAACGCCTTTTAAGTTGATAAATAATAAAGTGATTGTTCCTTCGCGTGAGGAAGAAGAACGGAATCCACGATCAAGAAGTGCGAAATTGAGGATTGCAGAGAAAAAATAATTTTAAAAGCACAAAATTAGTATATGAAAGCGAAAGATATAAAAAAGAAAGTGATGTATATCTTAGGCGGAACAGTCCTTACCGAGGACTTTTTCTGGAAAAATGCGCGCTTCATTATCACTGTTTTTGTAATCTTGGTTTTTTATATCAGCAATAGATATAGCTGTATAGAGAAGAAAGCGAAGATAGAATCCTTACAACATGAGCTTAAGGATGCTAAATACGAATCGCAGACAATTTCCGCAAAGTTGATCGGGGTGAGCAGGGAATCAGTCGTAGAGGATTTGGTCCAAAAAAACGGAGTCGATCTTCAGCACACAAAAGATCCAATATATAAAATTAAAAAATAGATAATACTTGAACTGAGGTAAAATAGAGCATGGCAAAGAAATCTGAAGGGACAACGAAGAACGTAGCGGTCAGCCGATATGGCTGGATTGTCTTTCTTTTGTCTTTTATATTTATAGCGATTATTGTCTGTATCTTTAAGATCAAGTATGCAGAAGGACAAATATGGCGTGAACTAGGGAAACAGGAAACCGTAAAGAAAGATAGGGAAATACGTCCGAACCGTGGTAATATTTATGCAGATGATGGCCGTTTGCTGGCCACAAGTGAACCTTTATATGGTGTATATGTAGACTTTATGTCTGAAGGTATAAAGGGCGATACATTAATGAAATACGTAACTCCGCTTTCTCAGGAGTTGGCAAGAAAATTTCCGGACAGAAGCGCAGCTCAATACAAGCGGGTTATACTTGATGGATGGGAGCTTAGCCGTAAAGAAATAAAAGAGATAGAGCGTAATAGACAGAACGGGTCGAACAAAAAGGTAAAGGTTCGAAGTCGTTATGTACGTATAGTCAGACCCGATATTAACTATGTAGACCTCAAAGAGCTTAAGACATTTCCTTTCTTCAATCAACGTAGTAACAGGAGTGGCTTATTTACTGAAGAAAAGACGATGCGGTTAAAGCCTTTTGGACGTTTAGCTGGTCGCACAGTCGGTTCTATTTTCAAAGATTTCGAGGCTGGAGGTACAAGTGGACTGGAACTGAAATATGATTCGATTCTAAAGGGTCTCCCCGGTCTTAAAACCCGTCAGCGTGTGCAAGGAAGATGGATAGATATTGTATTGGAAGAGCCAGTTGATGGATGGGATATAAAGACGACTCTCAATGTTGATATTCAGGATATGGCAGAGAAGTCTCTGTACAACAAGTTGGTTGAGACTAAAGCCGAATCGGGAGTTGCTATTGTAATGGAAGTTGCTACAGGTGAGATAAAAGCGATCACCAACCTTGATAGAGTATCGGAAGGTGTTTATGCAGAAGGAAATCCCAATGCTTTCTCATACATGTCGGAGCCCGGATCTACATTCAAAACCGTATCTCTTATGGTTGCTCTCGAAGATGGTATTGTTACACCTAATGACTCGGTCTTTGTTGGAAACGGACTATTTGAATATAAAGGCAAAGTGGTGCGTGACCATGACTGGAGAAAAGGACAGGATAAAGGTCGTGTTACGATAGCCAGAGGGATGTATTCATCATTGAATGTGGCTATTGCAAAGATGATATTAAAAGGATACGAGAATGATCCTCAAAAATACGTACAGCGTATTCACGATTTGGGATTGACTAAAAAGATAGAATGGGATGTACCATTGAAAGGAAAAGAAGGTACATCTGTTATACGCTTCCCTGATGATAAGAGCAATCCTTGGTCTAAAACAACACTGCCTTGGATGTCTTTTGGTTATGAAACTCAGGTTCCACCTATTTATATGCTGATGTTTTACAATGGTATAGCAAACAATGGAAAGATGATAAAGCCATTTATTACAAAGGCATTTATGAAAGATGGCAAAATAGAGGAGGAGTTTGAAACCGAAGTAATTAATCCTCAATTGTGTTCAGAAAAAACATTGAATGAGGTCAGGGATATATTAAGGGGCGTTGTTACAGATGGTACCGGAAAAGCTGTTGATTCAGAACTATTCCCTATATCGGGAAAGACGGGTACAGCGATGATCGCCGCGCGTGGAACTTATGAAGGTTATTATGTCTCATTCTGTGGATATTTCCCTTCCGACAAGCCACAATATACATGTTTCGTCGGAATACGCAGACCGGTAGGATCACCATCGGGAGGCTTAATGCCGGGAGCTGTATTTAAAAATATAGCGGAAGGTATTTATACTAAAAATTTAGTGTCTACTCCAGTTGCAGCACCGAAAGATACTGTAAATTCATTAATCCCGAATGTGAAAAACGGATTGTTAAGAAATACAGAGATAGTGTTGAAAAAATTGGATCAATCTTTTACTTTTTCAGGAGGTAAGATAGATTGGATAAAGGCAAGGACGGATTCAGTTTCTAATATTGTGTTAGAAAGTAATACTACTGTACAACAAGGTCTTGTACCAAGTGTTATAGGGATGGGTGCTCGTGATGCTATTTATCTGCTTGAAAATGCAGGATTGAGAGTAAATCTCATTGGATCGGGTAAAGTGAAGCTACAATCTATCTTGGCGGGAAGCCGTATAGTAAGAGGCTCTACAATTACAATAGAATTAAATTAATTAAAGAATACAGATATGAAGTTAAGGGATTTACTAAAAAACATAGATGTAATTGAAATAAAAGGTGAAGAAAATGTAGATGTGACAGGTATCTTCACCGATTCGCGAAAAGCTATTCCAGGCTCTGCTTTTATAGCTCTTAGAGGAGTGCAAGTAGATGGTCATCAATATATAAACAATGCTCTTGATTTAGGTGCAAAGGTTATTATCTTTCAGGATAAAATAGATGTATCAAAAGAAGGGGTGACTTATGTAAAAGTAAAAGATAGTGCAGATGCTGCCGGTAAAGTTGCTACACAGTGGTATGGAGATCCTTCAGCCAAATTAAAATTGGTGGGAGTGACCGGAACCAATGGAAAAACAACTACAGCGACACTACTTTATGAGATGTTCCGTAAATTAGGTTATAAGGTTGGATTATTATCTACTGTGGCTAATTATATAGATGGGGTTGTTTATCATGCAACACACACGACTCCCGATCCACTTGCATTGAATGAGATGCTATCCAAAATGGTGGACGAAGGGTGTGAATTCGCTTTTATGGAGGTTAGTTCTCACGCTATTCATCAGAAGCGGATTAGTGGGCTGAAGTTTGAAGGAGGGATATTTACCAATCTAACTCAAGACCATCTAGATTATCATAAAACGATGGCTGAATATCTCAAAGCCAAGAAAATATTTTTCGATAATCTGCCAGCGGCAGCTTTTGCCCTTACCAATGTAGATGATAAAAATGGGCTTGTGATGCTACAAAACACAAAGGCTAAGCAAAAGACTTATTCGGTACGCACATTAGCCGATTTTAAAGCAAAAATTATCGAAAAACATTTCGATGGTACTGCTATAGACATTAACGGCAAAGAATTACAAGTTCAATTCGTTGGAGTATTTAATGTTTATAACCTGCTTGCAGTATATGCTGCGACAGTTCTTTTAGGGCAGGATTCGGATGAGGCTTTACTTATCCTTAGTACCCTGAAACCTGTATCCGGCCGTTTCGAAACAATACGCTCTACCGAGAATGTTACGGCTATTGTAGATTATGCCCATACTCCCGATGCGTTGACTAATGTGCTTGAAGCTATACATGAAGTACTCGATGGAAATGGCAGAGTTATTACAGTTGTAGGATGTGGAGGTAACAGAGATAAGACAAAACGACCTATTATGGCTCGTGAAGCCGTACGTTTGAGCGATCAGGTTATACTGACCTCAGATAATCCACGGTTCGAGGAACCTCAGGCTATTATCAATGATATGGCTGATGGCCTGAACAGTCAGCAAATGAAGAAAACGTTACTCATAGTTGAGCGTGAGCAGGCTATTAAAACGGCTTGTACTTTGGCTAAGGAGGGAGATGTGATTCTTATTGCCGGTAAAGGACATGAAGACTATCAGGATGTAAAAGGGGTTAAGCATCATTTCGATGATCGCGAGATTGTAAGAAGTATTTTTGGAGAATAAAAAAAAAGAGATGTTGTATTATCTATTCGACTATTTAGATCAGTTAGATTTTCCCGGAGCGGGGATGTTCAGATATGTGTCTTTTCGTGCTGCAATAGCATTAGTTTTGTCTTTACTTATTTCAACCATAATAGGGCGCCGTATTATCGACAAATTACAAAAGTTACAAATTGGAGAAGTTGTAAGAAATTTAGGATTGGAAGGACAGCTTAGTAAAAAGGGAACTCCTACAATGGGTGGAATTATCATTATTATATCCATTCTTGTTCCTGTTTTGCTTCTGGCCCGGTTGGATAATGTATATATTATTTTGATGCTCATTACTACTGTTTGGTTAGGAGTTTTGGGCTTTTTGGACGATTATATTAAAGTCTTTAAAAAAGATAAAGAGGGATTGCATGGTAAGTTCAAGATAATTGCACAGATTGGATTGGGTCTTATTGTAGGGATGACTCTTTATTTGAGCCCGGATGTTATTATTCGTGAGAATATCGAATTTCGTAATTCTGACGATATAATAGAACGTGTAAGTTATGTTGCCGAGGGGGTAAAATCGACTCAGACAACTATCCCTTTTATGAAAAATAACAACCTCGATTATGAAGATCTTGTTTCTTTCATGGGCGATTATGCCGAACCGGCAGCATGGATATTATTTGTTATGATAGTGATATTTATTGTAACTGCAGTTTCAAATGGAGCAAATCTGACTGATGGACTTGACGGACTTGCGGCCGGAAGTTCTGCCATAATAGGTGTCACATTAGGTATATTAGCGTATGTGTCAGGACATATGGAATTTGCATCCTATCTTAATATTATGTTTATACCTGGTAGTCAGGAGCTTGTTATATTTGCCTCTGCTTTTATTGGAGCAACAGTCGGATTCTTATGGTATAACGCATTTCCGGCCCAAGTATTTATGGGCGATACAGGGAGTTTAACATTGGGAGGTATTATTGGCGTATTCGCTGTTATTATTCATAAAGAATTATTATTGCCTATATTATGTGGAATATTTTTCGTAGAAAGTCTTTCTGTTATGATACAGGTATTCTACTTTAAGGTAACTAAGAAGAAATATGGAGAGGGTCGTCGTGTTTTCAAAATGACTCCTTTGCATCATCATTTCCAGAAAGCAGGAAACTCTGGGATACAAGCTTTATTTCAGAATCCGATGAGAGCTATACCCGAGTCCAAAATAGTTGTACGTTTTTGGATTATTGGTATTATACTGGCAGTAGTCACATTGGCAACTTTGAAAATGCGATAAAACGAATTTATATATGATGAACAAGATAATTATTTTAGGAGGAGGCGAAAGCGGTGTCGGCTCAGCTATACTTGCACAAGCTAAA
Source organism: Dysgonomonas sp. Marseille-P4677 (assembly GCF_016652235.1). Lineage (GTDB taxonomy): Bacteria > Bacteroidota > Bacteroidia > Bacteroidales > Dysgonomonadaceae > Dysgonomonas. Next base: position 35,407 of record NZ_JAEPKU010000004.1, on the reverse strand, counting down.
GGATTCGATGTTTTTTTATCGGATAGCGGAACCTTGCAGGATAAGTATAAGGCCGAGCTCAATCAGTATGGTATTCCTTTCGAAGAGGGAGGACATACTGAGGACCTTGTTTTAGCTGCATCCGAAATAGTAAAAAGTCCGGGAATACCCAACTATGCACCTCTTGTTCATCAGGCAATGGAGAAGGGAATTCCTGTGTTATCCGAGATGGAATTTGCGAAAAGGTATACTTCTGCCAAGATGATTTGTATCACGGGGAGTAACGGAAAGACTACAACTACTAGTTTAATATATCATATACTGAAATCGGCTGGTTTAAATGTGGGGCTTGGAGGTAATATAGGTAAGAGTTTTGCTCGTCAGGTAGCTGAGAATAATTACGACTATTATGTTCTCGAACTGAGTAGTTTTCAGCTCGAAAATATGTATTCATTCAAAGCTGATATTGCGATCCTTTTGAACATTACACCAGATCATCTGGATAGGTATGATCATGATATACAGAAGTATATAGATGCGAAAATGCGTATAGCTCAGAATCAGACAGAATCAGACGCTTTCATTTTCTGGGAAGAGGATCCTATTGTAAGTAAAGAGATAAAGAAACTGGTATCGAAGGGAAAACAATATACATTTGCCGAACACAAGGTAGGTAATGCGATTGCTTATCTTAATGATCATGAAATAGATATTAATACGCCTAATTCTGCATTTATTATGGAACAGGATTTATTGGCTCTCGAAGGTTTACATAACCTATATAATTCGTTAGCATCAGGAATAGCTGCTAAGTTGTTGGATATAACAGATGAAAATCTTCGCCATTCGTTGAGCGATTTTCAGGGGGTAGAACATCGTCTGGAAAAGGTAGCTAAGGTAAGGGGGATACAGTTTATAAACGACTCTAAGGCAACGAATGTAAACTCATGTTGGTATGCTCTGCAAAGTGTAAAAACGAAAGTAGTTCTTATCCTTGGTGGAACAGACAAGGGAAATGATTATACTGAAATAGAGCAGTTGGTGAAAGATAAGGTACGTGCTTTGGTATTTCTTGGAGTAGATAACAGCAAGCTTCATAAATTCTTTGATGGTAAAATAGCTAAGATAGAAGATGTGCAATCTATGAAAGATGCCGTAGAGAAAGCATATGAATTGGCTGAAGAAGGAGATACGGTATTACTTTCTCCTTGTTGTGCAAGCTTCGATCTCTTCAAAAATTATGAAGATAGAGGCAATCAATTTAAAGAATGTGTCAGAAAATTGTAATCAGATATGGAATTCAATTTTTTAGGAAGGGCATTTAAGGGCGATAAAGTTATATGGTGCATATTTATAGCACTATGTATTATCTCCTTGCTTGAGGTCTTTAGTGCCACAAGTACTATTGCTTATCGTCAGCATAGCCATTGGGCGCCTATATTACGCCATGCAGCATTCTTGTTGATCGGATTTGCAGTTGTTATGTTTTTGCAACGAATACCCAGTCGTTTCTTCTCAGTACTATTGCTCGGATTGCCAATCTCTGCAATACTACTAGTAATAACGATGTTTATGGGAGAAGATGTAAATGGTGCACAGCGCTGGCTAGGAATAGGTGCTTTTACAATACAGCCATCCGAATTTGCTAAAATTTCGGCTATTGGCTTCGTCGCATTCTTCTTAAGTAAAATGAAGCCGGAGAATGAAAACTTTATTTTTAAGTTATTAATAATAGGGATAGGAGGGCTTTGTATTCTAATTGCTCCTGAAAATTTATCTACAGCATGTCTCCTGTTTGGGGTTTGTTTCCTGATGATGTTTATTGGGCAGGTAAGCCTTAAGAAACTAGGTATGCTTGCTCTTGTTGGTATAGGGGCAATTCTTCTTTTGTTTGGAAGCTTAACTCTATTACCTGACTCCTTCGCGAAAGAATATTTACCTGATCGCCTGACTACATGGAAGAATCGTATAGAAAGGCACTCGGATGAAGATCAAGCTTCAATATTTGATAAAAAAGAAGACGGCTCAATTGCGTATAAGATAACGGATGAGAACTATCAGGTATCTCATGCTAAAATCGCGATTGCAAATGGGGGAGTAATAGGGCTTCCTGGCAGTGGAACAGAAAGAGATTTCTTGCCACAAGCTTATTCAGACTTTATTTTTGCTATAATTCTGGAGGAAATGGGTCTATTAGGAGGTCTTTTTGTATTGTTGTTATACGTTGCATTAATGATTAGGTGTGGAGTTTTAGCCTCGAAGTGTGAGAAAAAATTTCCTCGTTATCTTATTCTAGGAGCAGGACTTATTCTTACTATACAGGCTATTGCAAATATGGCTGTAGCTGTGAATCTAATCCCTGTAACAGGACAACCCTTACCTTTGGTTAGCCGTGGAGGAACATCGACGATCATTACTTGCGCTTACTTTGGTATTATTTTGGCTTGTTCCTCCAAACTTAATGACTCGGATCATGAAGATGTGGATGAAAGTATAGCTAATGTGGATTTTGAAACATTTGATGGAATAACTCAAGAATGAAAAAGCTGAAAGTAATTATAAGTGGAGGAGGTACAGGCGGACATATATTTCCGGCAGTAGCTATTGCCGATGCTATAAAGAGACGATACCCCGAGTCTGATATTCTTTTTGTAGGTGCGGAGGGACGTATGGAAATGGAAAAAGTACCGGCTGCCGGCTATAAAATTATTGGGCTTCAAGTAGCCGGGCTGAACCGAAAAAATCCGTTTAAGAATATATCTACAATCTGGAAATTTAAGAAGAGTCTGAGCAAAGCAAAAAAGATACTCAAAGATTTCACCCCTGATATTGTAATTGGTGTAGGAGGATATGTTAGTGGCTCTGTGTTATATAAAGCCAGTTTAATGGGTGTACCTACTTTGATACAAGAACAAAACTCTTATGCAGGTATTACCAATAAATTTCTTGGAAAGAAAGCTTCTAAAATATGCGTTGCTTATGAAGGGATGGAACGTTTCTTCCCAAAGGAAAAAATTGTAATTACAGGTAATCCTTGCCGCGAAGAATTATTATCGTCTTCTATAACAAAAGAGGAAGCATATACAGAATTTGGTCTGGATCCGTCAAAAAAAACAATTCTACTAATTGGAGGTAGCTTAGGATCTGCAACTCTAAACAAAAGTATACTTAACCATATCGAATCTATTAATCAGCAAAATATACAATTGATATGGCAATGTGGTAAATTATATTCTTTTGAATTGAATATGGATTTGGCTGCGAAAGGGAATCCTAAAGATATTCATGTGTTTGAATTTATTTCTAGAATGGATTTAGCATACAAAGCCGCAGATTTGGTTATTTCGCGTGCAGGAGCGAGCTCTATATCAGAGCTTAGCCTGCTAGGTAAGCCTGTTATTCTAGTGCCTTCTCCTAATGTTTCGGAGGATCATCAGACTAAAAATGCAATGGCCCTTGTAAATAAGGATGCTGCTATATTAATAAAGGATAATGAGGCTGTTAGCAAATTAGTGCCAACAGCACTGGGAATCATCAAGGATAGTGAGAAATTGAATAGTCTATCCGAAAATATACTAAAAATGGCTCAACTCAATTCTGCAAATAGGATTGTAGATGAGGTAATGAAATTGATCATAAAAAAGGATGAATAATATACAGTCAATATATTTTATTGGAATAGGTGGGATAGGAATGAGTAACTTAGCACGCTATTTCATGCTGAAAGGTAAAAAAGTAGCGGGTTATGATCGTACAGAGACTCCTCTTACCAAACAATTGGTAAAAGAAGGAGCTGATATCCATTATACAGATGATGTTAGTCTTATTCCGGATTATTGTAAAGATAAAGCTAACACAATGGTTGTGTATACTCCGGCTGTACCTTCTAGTAATGAAGAAGTAAAATTTTTTCATGAACGCAATTTTGATATTCAGAAGAGAGCTCAGGTGTTAGGCACTATAACCCAATCAAGCAAAGCTCTTTGTTGTGCCGGAACACATGGTAAAACTACTACGTCAAGCATGTTGGCGCATATACTAAAACAATCTCATTTAGATTGTAATGCTTTTCTTGGAGGAATATTGAAAAACTACAATAGTAATCTTATGCTTTCCGATAAGAGTGAATTTACTGTTATTGAAGCAGACGAGTACGATCGCTCCTTCCATTGGTTACATCCATATATGGCATTGATTACTTCTGTCGATCCCGATCATTTGGACATTTATGGGACAGAAGAGGAGTATTTGAGAAGTTTTGAGAAATTTACGAGTCTTATTCAACCGGGTGGGGCCTTGGTCGTGAAGCATAATATTAAGTTATCTCCTAAAGTCTCAAATGGAGTGAGAGTATATACCTATTCGATCGATAAAGGAGACTTCCATGCTGAAAATATTAAAATAGGCAATGGTGAAATTCGTTTCGATTTTATAACGCCAAAAGAAAGAATTGACAATATACAGCTTGGTGTTCCTATAAAAATAAATATTGAAAACGGAATTGGCTCTATGGCCCTAGCTTGGCTAAACGGAGCCACAGCAGAAGAACTACGTCGTGCTATGTCTACATTTCTGGGGGCAAAGAGGCGTTTCGACTTTTTGTTAAAGTCAGATAAGGTGGTTATGATCGATGACTATGCGCATCATCCACAGGAATTGGCTGCTAGCATAACATCTGTAAAAGAATTATATCCTGATCGTAAAGTGACCGGTGTATTTCAGCCTCATTTATATAGTAGGACTAAAGATTTTGCATCTGAATTTGCTCAAAGCCTTTCATTGCTTGACCAGCTTATTCTGTTGGATATTTATCCTGCAAGAGAGAAGCCGATCGAAGGGGTTACATCAAAAATAATATTCGATAAGGTAACTTGTCCTAAAATATTGTGTAACAAGGAAGATTTATTACCTTTATTGGAAAAGACAAATGATATTGAGGTTCTGTTGACCATAGGGGCCGGAGATATAGATCAGCTACTTGAACCGATAAAAGAGATATTGGAGCAAAGATTATGAAAAAAGTATTAGTCATCACCGGGATATGTCTGATTGCAGGATATCTGATTTTTTCGGTTTTCTATTTTCAGGGAAAACCCAAAGATGGCATATGTACTAGCTTTGAGGTTGAAGTGAAGAACGGAACGACTGATGAGCAGTTTGTAGATACGGAAGACATTGCAAAGTATGTAAAAGAGAAAGGATTGGATCCTACAGGCAAGCAGATTAAAGACATAAACACGAACGAAATAGAGGAGGCTATTTTAACGAACCAGCTGGTAAAGAAAGCCAATGTATTTGTTACAAATAATAACGCTATCAGAGTATCTATTGAAGAGCGTAAACCTGTATTAAGAATTATTAGCAGTACTGGAGGAAATTATTATATAGACGATGAAGGTAATAAAATGCCTCTATCTAAGTATTTTACCGCCTATTTGCCTGTGGCAACAGGTGCGATAAAAGAAGACTTTGCAAAGACGGATTTATACAAATTTGCACTATTTTTGCATAGTGATAAATTCTGGAATGCACAAATTGAACAAATTATAGTTTTGCCCGGCCAGGATATAGAGTTGATACCACGTGTGGGAGAGCATCGCATTGTATTAGGTAAACTCAATGGATATAAAGAGAGACTGGATAAATTATTAGCTTTCTACGAGAATGGGCTTAATGAAACAGGGTGGAATAAGTATTCCATTATAAATTTGAAATTTGACAAACAAGTTGTTTGTACAAAACGTTAGATAAGAGTAGGGATTTAATTGGTTCACTCCGAATCGATTTATAAAGGTAAAGATATATGGAGCAATCAGGTTTTATAGTAGGTATCGATCTCGGTACTTCCAATATAGTAGGAGTACTCGGTCGTAAAAATGAACAGGGTGTAATTTCCATCCTTGCATCGGAAATTATATCTTCCGATTCGTGTGTGAAATACGGTGTAATTTACAATATAGATGAGGCGGCTGGTAAGATAAAGAAACTTATAAGTCTCCTTGAAAATAAAACAGGGAAAAAAATAGGAAAAGCTTATGTTTCTGTTGCAGGTAAATCACTTCGTGCGGTAGAACATGCTGAAGTAAAACTTCTGGATGGATTTACTCCTATTACTTTCGCCGTTCTTGATAATATGGAGCAACAAGCAAAGTTGAATAAACCGGATTTCTTTACCAATTATAGTGTCCTTGCTCCCGAATACTATCTGGATGGAAAGTATGAAGAAGATCCTATTGATAAAACTGCGTCCTCTATCGAAGGGCGTTATCGTTTGGTTATAGGGCGTCCTAATATAAAAGCTAATCTGACTAAAAGCATAGCAGATAAGTCGCACGTGGAGATTGCCGGATTTATTGTTGGGCCTGTAGCCGCAGGAGCGTTAGTCTTAGACGAGAATGATAGGCAGGCTGGTTGCGCACTTATCGACTTTGGAGCCGGAACCACCACATTGTCTATATACAAAGGAGGATTGTTGCGCTATATGTCAGTAATCCCTTTTGGAGGCCGTACTATAACAAAAGATGTACAGGAGCTTGGTTTTGTGTTTGATTCGGCCGAAGCTTATAAAATCCGTTATGGAAAGCTTGGCAAGGATAAGAATAAAGCAGCAGGTGAGGTGTCTCCTGATGTAGATCTTAGAGAGTTAAACAAAGTAATCCAGCTTCGTCAGGATGAAATAATACTGAATGTAATAAATCAGATAAAAGAGTCGGGGTATGGCGACCAATTGGATGCAGGTATTATTATGATAGGTGGAGCATCTCAGATGAGTGGGCTAGTTGATCATTTGGCTGAGAAATCTCAACTTCCTGTAAAACGTGCTGTAGCAAAACGTGTGTATATAAACAATGCTGCAGAATTGCTCCAAAATCCATTTTATACCCAAGCATTAAGCCTTCTTTTGTTTGCGAACGAAAATTGCGAACGAAAAGAAGTAATAGCTCCTATTGTTGAGCCGGTTTATGTTGCGCCTACACCGCCACCTGTCGCTCAACCAATACAGCCGGAATCCGAAGAAGAGGAAGAAAGAGAAACTAAAAAACATAAAAAGGAAAAGAAGCATAAAGACGGTAAACAAACTACTTTGTTTGGCTTTTTTGAAAAAATTCAGAATTTTGGAGGAACGATGTTCAATGATGAAGAATAATTCCTTGATTTTCCTCTTTTAAATGTACAAACAAACAACCTAAAATATGGACGAAAAAATATTGGATTTCCAATTTCCCAGAAAGACCCAAACAATTATAAAAGTAATTGGCGTAGGAGGCGGTGGTGGTAATGCCGTGAATCATATGTACAATGAAGGAATTCACGATGTGTCGTTTGCTTTGTGTAATACCGATAATCAGGCTCTTTGTGAATCTCCGGTCGAAACCCGTGTTCAATTGGGGCGAAAGACAACTGAAGGTCTTGGAGCAGGCAACCGTCCCGAAGTAGCTTCGGCTGCTGCAGAAGAAAGCAGAGAAGACCTAGAGAAACTACTTAGCGATGGTACTCGTATGGTATTCATAACGGCTGGTATGGGTGGTGGAACCGGAACCGGAGCTGCACCTGTTGTTGCCCGCATAGCAAAAGATTTGGGTATTCTGACAGTTGGTATTGTTACTATTCCGTTCGTATTTGAAGGACGAAAAAAGATTATTCAAGCTCTGCGAGGAGTAGAAGATATAGCAAAGAATGTAGATGCTTTACTTGTTATTAATAATGAAAGGCTAATTGATATTTACGCCGATCTTACCATTCCAAATGCTTTTGCTAAAGCTGATGATACATTGACTATTGCAGCAAAAGGAATAGCAGAGATAATAACTGTACATGGACATATAAATCTGGACTTTGCCGATGTGAAAACAATACTCAAAGATGGTGGTGTAGCCATTATGAGTAGCGGATACGGAGAAGGTGAAAATAGAGTGGAAGATGCAATTGTTAATGCATTACATTCGCCATTACTGAATAATAACGACGTATTCGACGCTAAGAAAATCTTATTCAATATCTATTCCAGTGAGGAGAACCCTCTTATTGTGGAAGAAATGGAAGCTGTTGCCAATTTTATGAAACGATTTGGCCCGGAAATAGAAGTTATATGGGGTACGGCAACTGACAAAAAACTTACTGATAAAGTGAAGATTACTCTTCTTGCAACAGGTTTTGGCATGTCGAGTATTCCCGGTATCGATGAACATTATCGTGAGCTTACCGAAGAGGAAGAGTATCTGGAAGAAGAACGATTACGAAAAGAGGAAGAGGAGAAACGCCGTATTAACGAAATGATAGAAAAGCATTACGGTAAAGACGGTGTGCAAACAATGGCCGTAAAAACCTCCTTCTTTAGCCCTAAGCCAATAATCCTTTCTACTGATGAACTGGATGATGATAAGATTGTAGATGCACTTGAGAATACTCCTGTATTTAAGCGTGACGAGAAGTTTAATCCAAGTGAATATAAGCCGGAGGCTAAGAAGCCAGGAGGCCTTTTTAACGAATAAACAAATTTATTATATAAATTATGAACTTATTTGATAAAGTTAGTGAAGATATTAAGGACGCAATGCGTGCGAAAGACAAGGTGAAATTAGAAGCATTGCGTGGTATGAAGAAAGAGTTTATTGAGGCTAAAACTGCGAAAGGAGCGAATGATGAGCTTTCGGATGAGGCTGCGATTCAAATCCTTCAAAAGATGGCCAAACAGCGTCGCGACAGTGCTGAAATATACACAGGACAAAATCGTCCGGATTTGGCAGAGAAGGAATTAGCCGAATTGGCAGTGATTGAGACTTATTTACCAAAGCAATTATCGCAAGACGAACTGGATGTTAAGATCGCAGATATTATAGCGCAAGTGGGTGCCTCTTCTCCTGCTGATATGGGTAAGGTAATGGGAGTTGCAACTAAAGCTCTTGCCGGACTTGCAGCTGGGAAAGCTATTTCCGAAACTGTAAAGAAGCTACTGAGCAAGTAAATTTTCTGAAAATATATACAAAAGCAAGATATAATAATTATCTTGCTTTTTCGTTTTTATACTATAACCTTCTATTTCTAAGAGATTTATTAAACACAAAATTAATCAATACTATGAGACTTATTATTAGTTTATTACTTTCGGTTATCCTTATATTGAATACAGCAATGAAATGTGATGAGGATTATTCAGATCCTATAAATGTAAATCTTATTGGTTTAGAGATATATAATGTTAATAATGAAGGGCAGTATCCAATTATATCTGATGAACCTATAAAGAAAGAAGCTTATATGATAGGAGTGAAGCAATTGACCGATGGGGATGAGCCCCGCTATTATCAGCTTGTAGAACAGATAGAGACAAAAACAATATCATGTGATATAGATATCGATCATGAACATCCTGCCGGAAGTGATATTACAGATTTCTTTATAAGAACCAGCTACAAGCCTCATGATCTTACATATTCGTATGTGTTGCGAAAGGAGATTCCTGCCGGAACCTATTCTTTCAAAGTTATTGTAACGACGGCAAATCAGGTTTTTGAGTCTCAAACTACACCAATAGATCTTTATTAAATATGAGGAAGATATTTTTATTAGCTACACTTTGTGTATGTTTGGGCTCTCAGGCTCAGAATAAAAGAGTATGGTTGGATGCAGAGGTTGAACAAAATTTCAGACTTAACAATTGGTTCGATAATACTGAGATTAATAAAGGCATGGGATATGCCAGCTCTACTGATCTAAAAGCTCGGTTCAGTTGGCGATGCTACCAAAATATAGGGATCTATTCAGATTTGTCCATAGCTGCATATCATGGAGAAAACAGATATAATCCTACAGATATTCTTAATGAGTTCGAATTAAGTAATTACTATATAAGAGACGTTTATTCATGGGGAGGAGAAGATGTTTGTACAAAAATGTCTTTCGGCTTATTTTATAAGTTTCAATTAAAAAAAATAGATTTGATTCCCCGTTTAGGAATTGGTTTTGAAAGTTTAATTACTACATCAGCAAGTAATATATTGAAGAAGAAGGGAAGCAATGATATGTATACAATTTCTTATGATTGGGATATTAAGGATACTCCCCTTCAATTCGCTTCTTTAGAACTATCATCATCTTATAGAATATCGAGAATAACCAGTTTAATCTTTGGACTAAGTTATCGCTATCGCTTTTCAAAACCTGAGTTTAAGTCAATGGCTTATGATTATTACGATAGATCCCTTATTAATGATATACATATAAAAGGCAATAATACATCTACTATAGGTGTAAGTCTAGGTGTATCTTTTGGTTGGGGGAGATAAAAGACATCTTTTGTCTTATCTGAACATCTTTTCTATAACATCATCTTCCAATAGAGAGATAATTGTCCTACCATCAGGAGTATGTTTATGGGCAGGAGATGCAAATAACTGATCTACAATCTTGTTCATCTCCTCATCTGACAGACGGTGTCCATATCGGATCGCTGCTGCATTCGCCATTGATAAAGCTAATGACTCTTGTATTTCATCTTTTACATCGCTACCGGTTTCCACACTCTTACTGATCATATTGTGGACAAGTTGCACTGGGTTTACATTCGTGATTTCTGACGGAGTTCCATTTATTGCATAGGCGTTGTTCCCTAAATTACTTAGGTCAAAACCTACAGCCTCTAAATCCTCCATAAGATACGGGATCATTGATGCTTCTGATGGGGATAACTCGATTATTTCCGGAAATAAGGCTCGCTGAGATATTCCACGTTTTTGTCTTATTTGATTTAGAAATTGGTCAAATAATATACGGACGTGTGCTCTATGCTGATCTATAAGCATGAGGCCTGATTTTACAGAAGTGAGAATATATTTGTTTTTGTACTGATAATGTATAACCATGTCGGTTACAGTAGAAGGTTGCTGCTGCTCCAGAGTTTCAGGCTGATTAAAAAGACTTATATCTTCATGTTTTTCTGTTACATCCAAGCTACCCTTATCTTTCTCAAAACCTTTGTAGAATTGTTCCCAGTCATGGTTCGGACGCTGATAATTTGTTCCTGATGTAGGACCCTTAAATGGATTGTAAGACGGGTTAATATTTACTCTGGGCTGTCCTACGTTTTTAGATGGGTCGTGAATAGGGATGTCAATAGCATCGGCAGTATCGAAATCGATAGTAGGAACCTCGTTAAACTTACCTAAGGCTTCTTTTACCGCAGCCGATAATATTTGCCAGATAGGCTGTTCGTTCTCGAACTTGATTTCAGTCTTAGTCGGATGGATATTTACATCGATTGTATCCGGCTCAACTTCAAAATATATAAAATAGTTGGGACTTTCTCCTGATGGTATCAAAGGATCGAATGCAGAAGTTACAGCCTTATTGAAATAAGGATGTCGCATGTACCGTCCATTAACGAAAAAATATTGTAAAGCTCTTGTTTTACGCGCCGATTCAGGCTTTCCTACAAATCCTTTTATTTTTGCTAGCGATGTTTCTATATCAAGCGTTATAAGTTGTTGGTTAAAGTTCTTTCCTACAACATTTACAATACGTTGGCGAAGGTTGCTCACCGGATATCTGAGAACTTCTATATCATTATCTATAAACGAGAACTCTATTTCAGGATTAACCAGTACAATGCGCTCTAGTTCGGTTAATATATTCCTGCGTTCGGTATCGTTCGATTTAAGAAACTTACGTCGGGCAGGAACATTGAAGAATATATTTTTGACAGAAAAGTTACTCCCAATAGGGCATGCGATATATTCCTGAGACTCGACTCTCGATCCGGATATCTGAAGTGATGTACCTAGTTCGTCTTCCTTTGTGCGGGTACGCAAATCTATCTGAGCGATAGCAGCAATAGAAGGCAGAGCTTCTCCTCTAAAGCCCATTGTACGTAAGGCAAACAAATCATCTGCTGATTTTATTTTCGATGTTGCATGTCGTTCAAATGCCATACGCGAGTCTGTGGCAGACATCCCTTTACCATTATCAATAACCTGAATTAGTGTGCGTCCGGCATCTTTAATTATAATTTGTATGCTGTCGGCTCCTGCATCAATGGCATTTTCCACTAGTTCCTTTACTACAGATGAGGGGCGTTGGATAACCTCTCCTGCAGCTATCTGATTGGCTATGGAATCGGGTAAAAGATGTATTATATCGCTCATTTGTTCTTGCTAGTTATTCTTCTCTATCGAAAATGGAGGAGCGCTTAGGCTTCATGTCCGTTGCTTTTTTCGATGCTTTACGGAATATATCGAATCTGTCTACCGGCCTTAAATAATCATACCAATAGAAATCTGTTAGTTTTAATTGTGTTGGAGTCACCAGCTTAAAAGGGGTTGTTTTTCCTGTCGATTTGGGCCAGGTTACTAACTTCTTGAACTTTCCGTCATCCATAAATATTTGGAGATAACTACTTTCAAGCCAATTTAATACTCCATTTAGCGATCCATCTCGTTCTTCAGGGTAAGAAATTGTCTCCACATTGCCTTCAGCAAGTACTCGTTTTGCCTTTTTGTTTTCGAAGAAAACTTTCAAGGATCTGCTTTTTAATTGATTATAATGAATAGAATCCTTTTCCTCTATTGAAAAAGCATATCGTTTTACATGCATATAATCGATAGTGCTATCATTCATAAATATGTCGATTGTATCTCCTGTCAGCTGTCTATTCGTATTCCATAATATAGGATCTCGATACATATGAATAATAGAGTCTTTGCCACTGAATTGCAGAGAGTCACACACTCCTTGCATATCTGAACGATAAAATCTGACTCCGTAATATGCCTTTATTAGTCTATAACTATTTTTTGCGGTGTCGCTATCTAGTTGGGGAGATGCCGGAGTAAAAACAGGTAATGTATCACCCGTTAATCGGCGTCTGTCATAAAACGAAGTATCCCCCAGTATTGGCTCTATATGCACAGAGTCTACCAGTGTGGAGTCAGTAACTTCAGGTACGATTTTTGACAAGGACTTATTCGGTTTAGTTTTAAGCGTATCTGTTACTGTAATTAATCGTAAGGTATCGGCATGTATGTAGAGACTGTCACCCTGCGAATATTCTATAGCATAAGCAGAGTCTGTGGCCAAAGCCGAATTTTCTATCTGATTATAGTAACCATAGTTGCCTATCAGGATGACTTGTTTGGCTGTATCTTGTAGAAACATATTGCCAAATACTTCACCATACCCTAATGACTTATAGTAGAAAATAGAATCGCCACGCAGGAATTGGTTTCCTTCTTTATTTATAATAGTAGATTGGTCGAGTAAAAGAGACTCTTCTGTATCGGTATTGTACCACCCGTTACTTGTATGTATTACGCCACTATCAGATACAATTTGCGTAGGAGTGGTAAAAATGGCGGTTTTATTATTTGTATTGTATTTAAGTTTATCAGAATACAATGTAAAGTTAGGGTTCTTCAGAATTACGCTGTCCCTGAATGTTGCAATGCGTATGTTGGGTTCGTACTGTCCCCAATACGAAGTAAGTTCGTTTAGGGAATCGACAAGCATTCCGCCATCGAAGTAATATCCAAGATTCATTGCACGGTCGTAATTGAGACTATCGGTGAATAGAGTAATTGGATTTCTTTTACTTTTTGGAGAGTGTTCCAGACTTACATTTTCGCGAACTTTCACCAATTTCGTGTTACCATCATAATGCATATATTTTCCATATAAGAAAAGGGTGTCTCCTTGCTCCATACGGACGTTGCTGAATGCTTCGAATGTATTTTGTTTTTGGTTGTAATATGCGCTATCGCAGTAAAGGTATGCTCCATCATGTAGAAATATAACACTATCTTTCAGTATGTCTGCATCGAAATTAGAGCGATGTAGATATCTGTTGGCATTGACAATCTCGATAACTTTTGTATTTCCCTTCGTGGAGGATTGTTGTTTCTTTGGCTCTTGCGGTTTTTGAGGCACTTGAGTTATATCAACATTCAGCTGAGGTGAAAGCATCGTTTGAGCCGAAGCATAAAGAGCAATGAGGCATAGAACACTCACTAGAGGAATCCTATGCCTTTGCATCAAATATTTTATGGTCTTATTAAGCACGTGTCTGTTATCTGTTTTATTTTTTCAAGCCTTCTTCTTTTATCCATCCGGAGTATTGGAAGTCACAATTTCTCCAATTTTCATCTATCAGAACGTAAGTATCCTTTATCTTATTTTGGAGCCACTTTCTTAATATTTCTTCATGTTTCTTTTCTTCTACTATTTCTTTCAAGGCTTGATAGTCGTCAGATACATTTGCAATATGACCTTCGATTCGGCTCTTAAGTTTTACTATTGCAACTACTTCTTTACCATCATCCCCTTTCATCCTAAATGGAGATGAAACTTCTCCTACCTTTAGTTTTTCTACAGCAATTGCCACAGCAGGAGGTAGTTCTTCTTTCAAGAAGCGCGGAGTACCATAGTTTGAACTTTCTCTGCGGTTTACCATTAAGCCGTTGTTTTTACGAGTGTTCTTATCAAATGAAAGTACTGTCGCATCTTCGAATGTAAACTTACCTTGTTTTATATCCTGAGTGATGGAGTCCATTTTGGCAATCACTTTATTGAATTCAACATCAGGTACTTTAGGTTTTAATAGTATATGGCGTACATTTATAAGATCCCCTCTGCGTTCGATAAGCTGCATGATATGGAAGCCGTATTCTGTTTCTACAATATTTGAAACCTTCTTCGGATCATTGAGGGAAAAAGCCATATTCGAGAACTCAGTAACCCAGTTTGCACGGCCACTGAAGCCAAGCTCACCACCATTCTGAGCCGATCCATCTTCTGAGTACATTATTGCTAATGTGGCGAAACTTTCACCGGCATTTATTCTGTTTGTAAAATCTCTTAGCCGTTCTTTTACCTTGTCTATCTCTTCTAAAGGGACAACTGGTTCGTTGGTTATTATTTGTACTTCGACTGTTGTAGGTATATATGGCAAGCTATCTTGTGGCAATTGAGCGTAATATCGTCTTACTTCAGATGGGGTAAGTTTGCTTTTTTTTCCAACGAGGTTCTTCTTTACCTCTGATACCAGATAGTTGTTGCGGATTTCCTCGCGCCACTCTTCACGAAGCTGACTCATAGGAGCCTGTAAATATTCCTCTGCTTTTTCTTTTGATCCCAGATTCGAAATCACCATATTTTCCTGACGGGTAACACCTCTGGAAACTTCGGCTGCAGGAACATCGATACTGTCTATTTTAGCTTGATCGAGAAATAGCTTTTGCACAGCAAGCTGTTCGGGGATGAGGCAATACGGATCTCCATCGATACGTTCGCCTCTGGATAATATCATTGCCCGTGCTTTTTCTACGTCCGATTTTAGGATAGCTTCGTCTCCTACTACCCAGATTATTTGGTCAATAATATTATCCTGAGCTTTTACCAAAAGTCCTGAGCATAATAGTACGACTAATAAAATAAATTTTCCGGCTTCTCTTACCATTTGTCTGTTTAATTAAAAAATCCCGTAAATATAGTGATAATGTATTACTTTTTGTCTTAACGTAAAAAAAGAAGTTATATTCTATTTTTTATAAAACTTAATTTCATCATTCGAAATAGCCTTATCATATAGATCTTTTCGTACTTGTTTGATATAATCATCTCTTCTTTGTTCAATATATATATCTGAAAGCTGCCCTTTTATATAATCATATGGGGCTTCACTTCCTTCTAGTTTATACTCTTTTATATTTAGTAGATAAACAAAAGAAGAGTCGCGTAATTCCAGATTTTTATTTCTTTGTAAAAATATTTTGGCATCGGTAACAGCAGGAGGCATATTTTCCAAAACATCTTGCAATCCTACCCACCTGTCATAAAAGTATTCATATCCTACAGCATTTTGCAAAGTATTCTTTTCTATATTTTCGATAGAAGCTTCAGTTCCTTGCTTGTACCATTTCTGAAAATTGCTCAATTGTTTTGAATCTACTGGTATTTTGAGATATAAACCTTTGATTATATTATTTTCTAATTTGAATTTATCTTTATTTTGTTCATAATAATTCTTTATCTCACTGTCGGATGCTGCTCCAGAGAAGCGTTCTTTCAACAATTGTTCCTGATAGGTATTTGTAATTAATGACCTTCTATAGCTTTCTACAAGAGCCTCAATGTCTTCTCTATTTACAATATTTTGCTTTGCCTTATCGTATATCAACTGTTCGTTAATCCACATGTCGATAAAAGCTTTTGCTGTGGCAATACTATCTTCTCCTGTTAAACCTGAAGGCATGAATTCATTCAGATCAGACTGGTACAATGTTTTGTCTCTGACTGTGACAATCGGTTGTTGTGATTGATCGGCTTCTGCAGTCCCGTTTTTGCTACACGATCCCAATGTAGTGATCATGAAGATAGGAAATATGTAGAAAATTATTTTTCTCATCTTATCGTATTTAATACAGATTGATTAATTTCAACTGTGTATTTATTTTTGAGGTAGGTAGCCCAGTCTTTCTCAAGCTGTTCCTGATAATCTTGTTCTACCTTATTTCTTACATCTGTAAAATCTTCGGGTGTATCTATTAATTTTCCGGTTACAAAGAAATATGGATAGCCATTGTATGGCGCAGGTTCATCCCCATTAAATATTTTATTATCTACATATGGATTCTCGCCTTTGCTCCATAACCCCGGTTCTATCTTTACAGTTATTGAATCTTTATTTAGAGTGCTTTTAATTTTCTCAATAATAAGATCATGCTTCTTTGTTTTATCAACAATAGATTTTGCTTTTTTCAGTAGCGACTGATTTTGAGCATATATTACTAATCCTTTATATTTTGTATCATTTAATGAATAGTTCGCTTTATTTTGAGAAAAATATTCTGTTAAACCTTTTTCGTCTGTCATGGAGCGTTTCCAAACATTTTTATCTTTTACTTCAAATAAAAGGAGATCCTCTGAGATGGCGTTTATAATTTGAGCAAATTTGGGAGATCTTTTCTCCAGAGTATCATCTTCATATGCAGAGAGTAAAAAGCTTGTAAAACTTTCGAGGTATTCCTTTAGTATGTCAGTGGATAGACTATACGGGGATGCTTCCTCTATTTGAGATAGCGTAGGTTCATCAATGTTCTTCTTTTGGCTTATTTGTCTGTTACGGATATACTTTTCGAATTCGCTTACTGGATAACCTCTTTTTCCATCTATGTCTATAATAATTTCATTTTGGTTTTTGATTCGTGTAAGAAAAACGGAATCTCTTGGAGATATTTCTTGTGCTATTTCTATCAATTTTGCATAAGCATCATTGTTGATTCTCACGTTGAAATTACTCTTTTGTAGACGTCTTTTTTCATTGCTTAGGTTTTGAACCTTATCGCTTCGTATTATCTTTTCTCTTAATTGAGGTTTTATTTCATCTAGGCTGGCTATGGGAATTCTTTTTAGTAACTTTATAATGTGAAATCCATAGTCTGACATAACTGGTTCGCTTATTTCTCCAGGGTCTTTCAGATTGAGAGCAGCTGTTGTGAAGTCGAGAGGAAGGTTAGAGTCTAATCCGACAACTCCAAAATAACAATTTTTCTTATCTGTTTGATGTACTCTTGTAAATTCTTCACATAGAGCATCGAAAGTTTCTTTGCCCGATTTGATGTTTTTGTATTCTCTCCATGCAACCTTCCCTACACTATCTATTTGGTTTAGCATTGGTGGTATTTGAGTGAAGTTGAAAATAACTTGCTCTATCTCAGCTGAACCCATAGCTGGACGTTTCTTTAATACTTGTACAATGTGATACCCTCTGGCTGCACGTATTGGCATACTCACTTCCATTTCAGGAAGATTGTATATTGCATCCTCAACATTAGAAGCCAGCATGAATGGGGAAATCCATCCCATATATCCATTCCTGGACTCGGCTTTCGGAAGAAAACGGGCACCGGATCTTTCAGTATTAAATCCTGCATTGGCAAATCCTTTCTCAAGAATTTTAGCTCTGCCTTCCATCGCCTTTTTGTAGGCGGCTAATGTATCGGCCGGCAAAACAATTTCTGCTCTTTCGAAAGGAAACATAACATGGTTTATTTCCACATTCTCCAGCATCCGATTGTATATTTGTGCGATATATTCATCTTCATACTTTGTGTCCTGAAGATATGGTATTGCTAATTGCGATCTGTAGGTAGTGAATTGTCGCTGATATCTTGCTGTAGTGTCTAGACGTTCGGCCTTTGCTTCGGCTACATTTAGTTTGAAATTTATGTATCTTTCTACGAACTCATTGATAGTTTCATTATTTTCCGGGCCGCCTTTTTTATATGCTTTCTCTACCTCGGATTTATATACAGGTGTGCCGTTAATTTTAAAAACAACAGGGTCGTTCTGCTGTGCAAATATGCAAAGTGTAGTAAGGAATGTGAAAAATGAAATAAATAGCCTTTTACTCATATAATTAAATAGTTAAAATAAACCAAAGGCAAAGATACACGAATATAGGTTTATTTTGTTTTAAAATATTCTAAAATAAATACTCTGCACGTTTTATCGAACATGCAGAGTATATTATAAAATTATTTATGTCTATTTATTCTCCCCGACTGTAGTTTGGAGCCTCGCTAGTGATTGCTACATCGTGAGGATGGCTCTCTGCCACCCCGGCATTGGTGATGCGGGTAAATTTGGCATTATGCAATGCTTCTATATTTTTTGCTCCGCAATAGCCCATGCCTGCACGTAACCCTCCTTTCATCTGAAATACAACTTCATATAGCGTACCTTTAAATGGTACGCGGGCAGCAATACCTTCCGGTACGAGTTTCTTGATATCGGCTTCCATATCTTGGAAATAACGATCTTTCGAACCTTTTTCCATCGCCTCAAGTGAGCCCATTCCACGATAAGATTTAAACTTACGTCCATTGAAAATAATGGTTTCACCCGGTGATTCCTCTACACCAGCTAATAATGATCCCATCATTACAGAATTTCCTCCGGCAGCCAATGCCTTTACTATATCTCCCGAATAACGTAAGCCTCCATCTGCAATTAATGGGACACCAGTTCCTTTCAGCGCTTTTGCAACATCATATATTGCGGTTAATTGAGGAACACCTATGCCCGCTACGACACGAGTAGTACAAATAGATCCAGGGCCAATTCCTACTTTTACCCCGTCGGCTCCGGCGTCAACCAAATACTTGGCAGCCTCGCCTGTAGCGACATTTCCTACGACAATATCTATTTGAGGATAAGCAGCTTTTACTTTCTTAAGCATATCGGCCACACCTTTCGAGTGTCCATGGGCAGTATCGATAACGATTGCATCAACACCGGCTTCGACAAGTGCATCAACACGTTCCAGAGTATCGGATGTGACTCCAACTCCGGCTGCAACCCGCAAGCGTCCACGTTCATCTTTGCACGCAAAAGGTTTGTCCTTCGCCTTTGTTATATCCTTATATGTGATCAGTCCTATTAACTTGTTATCAGAATCTACGACTGGTAATTTTTCTATTTTGTGTTGTTGTAAAATATCAGCCGCTGCCTCTAGGTCTGTAGATTGTCTGGTGGTAATAATCCTATCTTTAGTCATTACGTCATCGATTAATTCAGCCATATCGCGACGAAAACGTAAGTCGCGGTTTGTTACGATGCCGACTAAGCGATTTTCTGTATCTACTACAGGTATGCCACCTATTTTATATTCAGCCATCATTTTAAGAGCCTGACCAACAGTTTTATCTCGTAGTATGCTAACCGGGTTTGAGATCATTCCATTTTCAGCGCGTTTTACGAATCTTACTTGTTGGGCTTGTGCCTCTATTGACATGTTTTTGTGGATAACACCAATTCCTCCTTCTCGTGCTATAGCAATAGCTAGTTGAGCCTCTGTGACTGTGTCCATGGCGGCCGAAACGATTGGGATATTTAATTTGATATTGCGTGAGAAACTTGTCGAGAGATCGACTTCGCGGGGGAGAACTTCTGAATAAGCGGGGATCAACAATACATCATCGAATGTCAATCCGTCCATGACTACTTTATCTGCAATAAAAGACATATATAAAAGAGCTTTTGAAATTTATTGCGTGCAAATATAGTTATTTTTTCGCGAATATAGAGTGATTATTCTTTATTTTAATGATAATAAAACATAATTAAGTTGTTAGGGATTTATTCTTCTTTTCTCCATAAGCTTTCTATGGCATTTTTTGCATTTGTGGCGAAAGTTTGCATTTTAACAAATGATTCTTCACCTAGTTTTTCTTTCCCTTTTTCGTTATTGAATTCAGCTACGGGTAATAATTCAAAAAAGGAAGGAGTATCCTTATCTTTTATCAGTTTATTAACCCATACAAGTGAATAAGAAAGAGAATCTATTTTAATAGGTTGATCCCCATTTTTACTTATATCTATTTTTACGATCATTCCACCTGTTGTGTTTACGGGTTTCATGCCCGAAATAAGATTCCCCATAGAGTAAACAACTATATTTTTTATTTCTTCATTTTCTTTTCTTATATCTATTGGTTGCACTACATGTGGATGTCCGCCTATAACAAGATGGACTCCATTTTTGATGAGAAAGTTTGCCAGATCTTCCTGCTCCTTGTTTTGTTTTAACACATATTCGATTCCCCAGTGCATATTGGCGATAATGATGTCGGCCTTCATCGTTTTAGCTGCATCTATGTCTCTTAATATCTGTTTTTTATCTATATAGTTTACAATATTTGGTTTTGTTACTGTATATCCGTTAGTATCATAAGTATAGTTTATCATCGCAATACGAATCCCGTTTTTGATCATCATAAGTGGATAATAAAGATCTCTTTTCTCTGCATTAATAAATGCACCTGTATGCTTTACTTTCATCGAGTCGAGAATTGTAATGGTACGTTCTAATCCCTTTTTTCCTTTGTCGAGTATATGATTGTTTGCTATCAGGAAAATATCGAATCCTGCTTCTTTGAGGGCAAAAGCATATTCGTCAGGTGAGCCGAAACGAGGATAACCTGTATAATTGATTCCAGGAAGGGTAACTTCCATATTTACAACTGCAATATCTGCTCGTTTTATTTCATCTGCTACATGCTTGAAGTAAGCGGAATAGTCATAACCTTCCGGTGTTTTGGCTACATCCAATTGAGATTTGTGCTGCATAGCATCTCCGGCAAACAAAAAACTGATTTTTTGCTCTTGGGCTAAGGAGGTTGAAATAAGTAGTGTAGTAATAAGAAATGTGAGGTATTTTTTCATTATAGGATTAGAGGTTTATCTTTTCCAGAAGGCTGGCATGAATAGAGATAATACTGTAAATAATTCGAGACGACCAGTAAGCATTAAAAAGCTAAGAAACCATTTGGAAGAGGTTGGAACATCGTAAAAATGCCCATTATTTCCAATTTCGGCAAGTCCTCCACCTACATTACCAAGGCAGGATACGGCGGCTCCAAGCGAGTTTTCGAATCCCATTCCTGAAAGGGCAAGTACTAGGCAACTAGCGATAAGAATAGTCAGATATAGGAATATAAAAGCCAAGACCTTGGTTACTATGTCTATAGAGATAACCCTCCCGTTAAGACGAATTGGTAAAATTGCATTTGGATGTACTTGTCGCTTAAATTCATTGATTGAGTTTTTAAACAGAATGATGATACGTACTATTTTTATCCCTCCTGACGTTGATCCTGCACAAGCTCCAAAAAGCATGAATATGACAACCATAAATTGAAAGAATGGTCCCCAATTCATAAAATTGGCCGTAGAGTGGCATGTTGTCGTCAATACGGATACAACTTGAAAAAGAGATGTTCGGAATGTTTTTTCTATTCCGGTCATTTGCCCTGAAACATAGAGCGCAATTCCTATGATGGCAACAGATAAAATAATTATGGCTACATACCATTTAAATTCTTCATTCTGGACGAGTTTTTTAGGATCTCCCTGCATAAAGAAATATATCAAAGGAAAGTTGATTCCTCCAATAAACATAAATACAGTGATTACATATTCTATATAAGCCGAATCCCAATAAGCGATGCTATTCTGCTTTGTGGAAAAACCAGCTGTAGAAATAGTTGTGAAAGCATGGCAAACGGAATCGAAAAGATTCATTGGCCCGGCCCATAACAAGAAGATGAGAATGGCAGTAAGAAAAGCATATACGAGCCATAGTCGTTTTGCTATCTGAGATATACGCGGACGAAAACGGTCGTAGCCGATTCCGGTGACTTCGGTATCGTATAGTACAGAAGCATTACCTCCCATTGGTAATATGGTAGCAACAAAGACTACGATTCCGAGTCCACCCATCCATTGTGTGACGCTACGCCAGAAGAGCAGGGCTTTTGGCATACGTTCAACATCGGTTAGTATAGTGGCACCGGTTGCTGTTAGCCCGGATATTGTTTCGAAGTAAGCATCGGTTATATTTGCGATCGCTCCACCAAAGTAAAAAGGGAGCATGCCAAAAGCTGAAAGGATAATCCATGATATGGCTACCATGAAGAAACTTTCGCGTTTACCTATCGGTTTTGGATAATTATCTGTTCCTATAAGGCGAGAAAAAATACCGGCGAAGAAAGTTATTGTAGCACTTATGAGCATGGCATCACCCACCATCTCTTTAAAATAGAATGCCACAACGGTTGAGGCCATCATGAATAGAGATTCTATGATAAGCAAAAAACCCATTGTCTTCAATACGAAACGATAATTGAAATTGCTCATCTTGTATTTTATTTAATGGAAAAGGGTTTCTGCTTCTCGCAATGTATCTTCGAGACAAAATACTACAACATGATCATAGGGTTCTATCATTGTTTCGCCATCAATCATCATAGGCTCTCCATTGCGGATAAGCCCTCCTAATGTTACATTTTTAGGCAATGTAATTTTTTTTACTTCTTTTTTTGTTATGCGTGAGTTCGGACGTGCTATTATTTCGGCAACATCGGCATTAGCTACGGTTAGCGATTTAACATTAGATATATCGGCACTTAATAAAAAGCGGTATATATTGCTGACAGTTATGAGTCTTTTATTAATAATCGATCCTATATCCAGATTTTCAGCCATTGATATATAGTCCATATTCTCAACTTCAGCTACTGTTTTTCTTACACCAAAGCGTTTTGCTGCCATACAAGCGAGGATATTGGCTTCCGAATTTCCGGTGACAGCAACGAAGGCATCCATATCTTTTATACCTTCCTGTACAAGGAATTCGGCATTACGTCCATCATTATGATATACAGTAACGTTCTTGGGAAGCTTTTCAAGCAGCTGGTATGATTTTTCTTTGTCCGATTCTAATAATTTTATATTCGTATTGTCTGGTAAATATTGGCAAGTACGGATGGCTATGCGACTTCCTCCCATTATCATTACATTCTTAACATCGAAGCTAGCCTTTCCTGTTATTCTTGGTAGTTCTTCCACATAGTCTTTAGTTGTTGTAAAAAAGACTATGTCTCCGGCTAATACCTGATCGCTTCCCTTAGGTATAATGGTATCATTCTTACGTTTGATGGCCACTATATGGAATTTTTTATCCTCTCGGCCTAAGTCGTAAAGATACTTATTAACTAATTCCGAGTTCTCTCTTACTTTTACACCCACAAGAATGATAGCTCCACCGCATAGTTCTATCCATTGTCGTACCCATGGGCGTTTCAATGCTGAAACTATTTCTTTAGCGGCCAACATTTCGGGATAGACCATTGATCCAATACCTAGCTTTTCGAAAAAATCTTTATTTTTTGGTAATAGATATTCATAGTTATCGATACGTGCGAAAGTTTTTTTCGCACCCATGTTGGCGGCAAGCATACAGGCTGTAATATTGACAGATTCTTCAGGAGTGACAGCAATAAAAAGATCGGTGTCTCTTATACCTACCTCTGTGAGATCTTTTAATGATGTGCATGAACCGGTCATTGTTATCATTTCCAGATTGCTACCGGGAAAATTTAGCTTCTCTTTATCAGGGTCCATGAGAATGATATCCTGATTCTCTATAGATAATAGTTTAGCTAAATGCGTTCCTACGGCTCCTGCCCCTGCTATTACAATTCTCATTTATGCCTTTTCTATTTATATACTTTTTCTTCCAGTGTTGGCTGGACAATGTTTTTTTTACTTAGTACTGCTTCGATATGTTTTACCAGACCGGGAGCGTCTATTTCACATAATTTGTTTAACTCTTTTATAGATCCATGAGTGACAAACTCGTCTGGTAAACCGACACGAGTAACTTTTATATTTTTATAATTCTTTTCGGCAAAATATTCCAAAACGGCACTTCCTAATCCTCCGCTTATTACCCCATTCTCAATGGTCATTACATTGTCAAAATTTGTAGCAACTTCTTTCAGTAGGTTAGTGTCCAGTGGTTTTAAGAATATCATATCATAATGGGCAATAGAGAATCCTTGCGCTTCAACGGTTTCAATCGCTTCGCGAGCGGTATTACCGATAGGCCCTATTGTGAGTACTGCCAGATCTTTACCATCTTTCAATTTTCTACCTTTTCCTATTTCCAGCATTTTCATTTCACATTCCCAATCGTGTAATTCTCCCTGCCCTCTAGGGTAACGGATCACAAACGGTCCTTCATTGCTATATGTAGCTGTATACATCAGATGACGTAGGTAATGCTCGTTGTAAGGGGATGCAATAGTAAGATTTGGGATGCATCGCATATAAGCGAGGTCGAATGCGCCATGATGTGTTGGTCCGTCTTCTCCAACTAATCCTGCTCTGTCGAGACACATAATAACGTGTAACTTCTGTAAAGCAACATCATGAATTACTTGATCGTATGCACGTTGCATAAACGAAGAATAAATATTACAGAATGGTATTAAGCCTTCTTTTGCCAATCCTGCTGAGTAGGTAACAGCATGTGCTTCTGCAATACCTACGTCAAAAGCTCTTTCGGGAAAGTCTTTCATCATGTAAGTCATGGAACAGCCGGTAGGCATGGCAGGAGTTATACCTACAATTTTGGAATCCTTTTCTGCCAGTTCGACTAAAGTGTGACCAAACACATCCTGATATAGCTGAGGCTGGTCTTTCTTTTTTACTACAATGCGTTCTCCTGTTTCTTTATCAAATTTTCCGGGAGCGTGCCATACTGTTGCCGATACCTCAGCCGGTTTGAAACCTTTCCCTTTGATCGTATGTATGTGCAACATCTTAGGGCCTTTCAGATCTTTGATGTTTTGCAATATACGTACGAGGCTACGTAAATCATGTCCGTCTACAGGCCCGAAATACCGGATGTTGAAGCCTTCAAACAGATTTTGTTGTTTAGTCAGTAATGACTTTAAGCTATTGTTGAATCTTAGTATAAAGTTTTTACCTTTTTCTGTAATGAGGTTACCTTTCTTAAATTTTTGGTAAACATCATTTCTTACCCTGTTGTAAGCTGGGGATGTTGTCATCTTTACTAGATAATCTCTGATTCCACCTACATTGTCGTCGATGGCCATATCATTATCATTTAAGATAATTAAAATATCGTTTGGCTGAGAATTGGCATTGTTGAGTGCTTCGAAAGCTAATCCTCCGGTCATTGAGCCGTCTCCAATTACAGCTACAACATGTCTGTTCTCCTTTTTAAGTTCAGAGGCTACAGCCATACCTAATGCTGCTGAAATAGAATTAGAAGCATGTCCGGCAATGAATGCATCATATTCACTTTCAGTAGGGTTGGGGAATCCGGCCAAACCTCCAAATTGACGATTGGTATGAAATCTATCCTTTCTTCCAGTGAGTATTTTATGGCTATATGCCTGGTGTCCGACATCCCATACTATGCGATCATAAGGTGTATTGTAGACGTAATGAAGTGCAACCGTAAGCTCTACAGTACCTAGACTAGATCCAAAATGTCCGGGATTGTTACTTAGTTGATCAATGATAAAATTCCGTAAATCGGAGCAGAGGGCTTCTAACTCCTCAATACTCAGATTTTTCATATCTGATGGATAGTTTATTTTATCTAATATTGGTATATTGCTTTGTTCGTCCATAATAGTTTTTTCAAATCAAGACTGCCGTTTATTGGCGTAATAAACAAGCAAATATATAAAACAAAAGCTATTTAATAGGTGATATTTAGCTAAAATTCTATGTTTAACATACAGAAAAAGCCCGTTGATAAAACACCAACAGGCTTCTTGTCGTATTTAATACTTTATAATATAGCTTTTTATCAGGAGAACTTTGGTCTTCTGCCACTTTCTCCTTTACGATGTCCACTTTTATCGGAAGGTTTTGATGAACGAGAAGAGGATGATTTATAATCTGAGCTCTTCCTTGGGCCTCTGTCCCTGTCCGAACGTTGTGAACTGAAACCTCCACGGTCGCGGCCGGAGCGATCTCCACCGCCGGACCCACCTTGAGCAACCTCTACAGAGATGCGTCGTCCGTTTTGTTCCTGACGGCTCATAGAACTGATTACTTTTTGAGCGTCTTTTTCCGGAACTTCGAAGAAAGAGAAGTTTTGCAGGATATCTATGCGTCCAATGTTTACTTTTTCCGGAACGAAATCATTTACTAGACCCATCAATGTTGCAGGATTTACATTATCGGTACGTCCGATATTGATAAATAGGCGGGAATATCCGCGTTCTGCTCCACGAGAACCTCCTGAAGAACGGTCTGAACGTTCACGATCTCTACGGCGAGGGAAACTTTCTTCTCGGGTATAGCGATCTGAAGGTGATTCTATTTCTTGAGCTTCGCGATAATAATCGATCAATCGGTTAAACTCAAGTGCAACAACACGTTTGATGATATCTTCTTTTTCGAGCCAATCAAGTTTTCTGTATACAGAAGGCAGGATATTTGAAATTTCATCTTCATTTACTTTTACTTTCTCAATCCTGTCAACCAGATTAAATAATTGTTTTTCACAAATAGCCTCACCGGATGGAATAACTCCTTGCTCAAACTTTTTATTGATAATCTTTTCTATTTCCCTGATTTTGCTTTTTTCCTTAACGTGGACAATTGCTATCGATGTACCAGTTTTACCCGCACGGCCCGTACGTCCACTACGGTGAGTATATGATTCGATATCGTCAGGTAATCCATAATTGATGACATGAGTAAGACTATCTACGTCTAAACCACGTGCTGCTACGTCTGTAGCGACAAGTAGTTGTATATTGTGGATACGGAATTTCTGCATTACGTAGTCACGTTGTGCTTGTGACAGATCTCCATGTAGGGAGTCTGCATTATATCCGTCCTGTATCAGTTTATCTGCAATTTCCTGTGTCTCACGACGAGTGCGGCAGAAAACAATACCATATATATTAGGATAATAGTCAGCAATACGTTTCAATGCAAGATATTTATCCTTGGCATGAACCATGTAATATACATGCTTTACATTGTTTGATCCTTCATTCTTACGGCCAATCGTAATTTCTTTCGGATTTTGCATGTATTTTTTTGTAATCTTGGCTATTTCCTTTGGCATAGTAGCTGAGAAAAGAAGCATCTTTCTTTCTGCCGGCACTTTCGATAGAATTTCGTCTATACTTTCGGTAAAGCCCATGTTTAGCATTTCGTCGGCTTCGTCAAGAACTACATATCTTACATTGGTAAGATCTACAGTCTTACGATTGATAAGGTCTATCAATCGTCCGGGAGTAGCGACGATAATCTGAACTCCTCTCTTCAGAGATTTGATTTGGCTCTCAATACTAGAACCTCCATAAACAGGAAGAACTCTCAAATGATCTATGTATTTGGAATAATCGGCTAAATCACCTGCAATTTGCAAACATAGTTCGCGGGTAGGACAAAGAATCAATGCCTGAGGCACATTCTCTTTTACATTAATTTGTTGTAATACTGGTAAGCCAAAAGCAGCAGTTTTACCTGTTCCTGTTTGAGCTAATGCTATAATATCGCTTGTTTCGCCTAGCAGGTATGGAATCACTTCTTCCTGTACTGGCATGGGATTTTCATATCCCATCTCTTCGATCGCCTTACGAATATTCGTGGCAACCCCTAACTCTTCAAATGTTTTCATTAAAAATTTTCAAATATCTTTTGTAGTAAAATAAGCCTTTATAGGCATACTCCCACCCCAAAAAATCATTCGACATAAGAGAGTCAGCCAATAAGGATGCGCAAAGGTAGTGATTAGTTTTCTAGTTTTCACAACATTTCACAATAACTTTGCTTCAGTATTGAAATAGAATGATAAAAAATATTATTTTTGCATCCATATGTACTGGCACATTCATAGAAACTATAAAACAGAATATCAATAAAACAAAGAATACCAGATGAAGAAATTATTACTTTTCTCTTTTACAGCATGTGCATTATTAAGTCCTTTGGCTTTATCGGCACAGAAGAAAGCAGCATCGGCTAAGATTGTTCCTGCTCAACCTGTTTTGAAAACGCAAGCTGATACGGTATCATATGCACTTGGTGTGAATATGGTTCAAAACGGACTAACGCCCTATCTAACTCAGATGGGTGTAATTGCAGATACAGCGGCAGTAAGAGCAGATTATACTACCCAAATAGAAAAAGAGGCAGATGTAACAAAGAAAAGTAAACTTAGTAAAGAGCTTAATTCTAAATTAGATTCTCTAATTGCTGCCAATACGGTAAATCTAACAGAGTTTCTGATTGGATTTTCTCAAACAATAAAACAAGATAAAAGTAAATCAGCGTTTAATTCGGGTGTTGCCATTGGCAGCCAGTTGTCGACTATGACTGAGAATTTTTCTAAAGAAGTATTAGGAGGAGAAGGACGATTTAATGTTGATGCTTTTGTTGATGCTTTTTCAAATAGCCTAAAAGGAGATAAGTTGATACTTGATAATGCCGAAGAGATTGTTCAAGAGGCTGTTCAAAGAGGACAAGCTGAAAAAGAGGCTGCTCAGGCAGAAGAGGCTAAGGCTCAGTACGCTGCCCAAATCGCAGAGGGAGATAAGTTTATGGCTGAGAATAAGGCAAAAGCAGATGTGATAACTTTGCCTAGTGGATTACAATATAAGGTGATAACAGAAGGTACAGGAGCGAAACCAACAGTCTCAGATAGAGTGACTGTACATTATAAAGGAACAATGATTGATGGTACTACATTTGATAGTAGTATCGATAGGGGTGAGCCTGCTACATTTGGAGTAAGTCAGGTGATTAAAGGATGGACCGAGGCTTTACTTCTTATGCCTGTGGGTTCTAAATGGATATTGTATATCCCTTACGATCTGGCATATGGAAGTAGAGATCAAGGAGTTATTAAACCATTTTCTAATCTTATATTTGAAGTTGAATTGATCGATATCGAAAAATAAACTATATAGAGATTATATTTCAAAGAAAGCCCGAAACCTATCAAATAGGTTTCGGGCTTTCTTTAGTATGTGAAGTGTTTGATTATTAATAATAAATTTCGCTGAGGGAAGAGGTTAGTTCGGGATTATTAGCTTTGGCGCATAATGACCCATTCTTGTCAAATAATCGAACTTTATTCTCGTTCAATAACCAACCTAAAGCCATAAAAATAACTTTGTCTTTACTGTGAGTGAGGTCACCTATCTCTCTAATAGATAGGTCTCCTTTGTCGGTAAGTAGCTTAAAAATATTACCGGCGTTGTTTACAACATCATTTTTTACCATAAAACAATTTATTTAAAAAAATTAGACAATTTCATTAACTAGATCCTTTTTGCTGTATCTGGTCATATTTTAGAATACAGCAGATGGAATCTGGCTGATCCTAAATACTTAATAAGTTCCTTTGTAAAGGAGAAACTTGTATGGCTATTTTTCGATTAGTATACCTGCTAAACTATTGGGTACGCAAAGTCAGATATATCTTTAGTCCTATTTTATTTTAACAAATAAGAAGGAGAGAAAGTTCTATTAAAAAAGTATATAATAGATGCAGATGTATTTAACGTATTTATATATAAATGATTATATTTTCTTGTTTTAAGAAAAGTTGTTGCCGCTAAACAATATTACTATTTTGTAGAAATATCGAATATGTACGGACTACTAACTCCTTTCTGTGAAACAGCCCATAAAACATTGTATGGTGCACTCATGCCACCATTATTTGCATTGATGTAAATGATCCCTTTCTCAGGATTGTAGTATACTACCATATTTTCTAACTCGGGGTTTAGCAGATGTTCATAAACCCGTTTAGGGAAAATTATTACTTTTCCTTTAATTGTGACTGATATGGATTGGTAACGCAGCTTTGGAACTTGCCATTTGTTAACTCCTTTTGCCTGTTTTCCATTTACTACATATCCTCCGTCGGTGTGTTTTTTGATTGAGGGATCTTTATCAGATATATTAGCAACGGTGATCTGTATTCTAACGTCATCGTTCTTGAATGAAACAGAGCCATGCGAGGACAGCCTTTCTACTTCCACTATCTCATAATCATCTACTCGCATTAGCCGTGTCTCTTGTATATAACCTCTTTTTGTAGTACGTGATGGTAAATAAAAGTCGACATAACGCCACGGATCAATTTCCTTATCGGGTGGAAACATATAGAAAACAGAATCGTTAGGTACAATGATTGAATTATTAAAATCGCCCGGGCGTTGACTGAAATAGATTTGGCCCCTGATTGTATCCTGAGCAACTACAAATTGTGCGTAAGAATCAGTTGCTAACGAGGCGAATAAGAATGTTACCAGTAATGTAATGTAAGTTCTTTTCATACCAAATATCGTTTAAAATAGCATTATTTTCAAAACAGTAATCTGGTGTTTTTTGGGTTATAGAATGCCTGAAATACTGAATTTGTTATTCTATTATTTTATATAATCTTTTTGCTTCACTAAGAGAAACAGCATTAAAATGCCACCATTCTCCTCGTATTGTTAAAAAGCCTGCACGTGTCATAACCTTTCTTAGTAGGTTTCTGTTTTTTACTTGTTGTTTTGTTAAGATACCTTCTGCAACAAGTTCCGCCTCCTTGTTTATTCCGGCAGCTCTGCCAAAAAAATCAAAAGAAGTACCCATATCAAGAGGCTGACCTTTGTTGTCGCAGATTGTCAGATCTATAGCCATACCGTAATTATGTAATCCTGTTCGGGATGGGTTTGCTACATAAGCAGCATATTTTGTATTCTGCACTACTTTGTACATTTTCTTTTGTACACTTAATGGACGAACAGCATCATAAACGAGTAGGCTTAACTCCGGGTTTAGCTCTTTCAGATACTTTTGGGCTTTTGCAAGTTTCTCTGCAGCTACAGGATGTGCATATATATTAAACAAAGTATCGTAAAGAATTGTTTTTGCAAAGTTATCAGTCGTAGCATATTTAAGATCGGCGCGAATAGACGAATCTATCAATTGAACATTTACAAGTTCCTTTGTTTGCAAATATCTTTCGAATGTCGATGGCTTATTGCTCTTTTGTGCAGATATTGATAGGGAAAAGAGTAGTAAGATACAAAGCTTAATTTTATTCTTCATCCTCCTCTTCGTCCTCAAAATTGAATTCTTCGTATTCTCTGCTTAGTATTTCATCAATTATTGTACATGCTTTCTCAAATTCTGATGTTTTGTTGAGTCTGTCTATCGATGCAAACGCTTCTTTCAAAGATTGTAGCATAACCGTATCTTCTTCATTTGCTCCCATCTCAGGGCTTTCTACAAACCAGTGTAATTCTCCCTTTAATCTGTCTTTTACCAAATTGTAAAATCCCAGAGCGGCTCCAGTATCTCCTATCTTTTCTTTTATTTTTGCCGATTCTATCATGTCATGCCCCAGCACATTCTTATAGTTGCCCATGATAGCCAGTGTGATTTTCGAACGCATGATGATAACAAAATGTAGAGCTTCTATATCGTCTTTCTGGTGATAATAATAGATCAGGTTCATAAGGGAGGTGCGAAGCATTGCACCTCTGTTCAAAGTAGATTCATCTATCCTTCCACCCGTTTCTTTCTGAATAATCTCTACCATATCGGGTATAATGTCGAATAATTTGTCTGCGATTGCCAGGCGAACTTCCTCATAGTTGTCATTTATGTCTAGGGCGAAGATGAGACGTATGAGATTTCGGAGAAGAATAATATCTTCTTCTTTTGTTGATGCAAAATTGTACAAATTCAGTATCTCACTTTTTCCGGATAAAATCAATTCTTTGATAATAAGGTCTAAAGTAGTATCATCTTCACGAGGTAAGATTGTAATCAGATCATCTATACTATTCTGCGCAATTAGATCCCATATTTGTTTATCATCTGTTTCGAAGAAAGATTTTATTTCGTCATTCAATTTCAGTTTGGTCGTCATCATCGGTATCTATATTAATATTTGCATTGATATTTGTAGATTCGGATTGTAGCGCATCACCTTTACGCATAGCCTTATATATCTCTTCTTGTATTCTTGAGCGTATATTGAGGCTCATTAATGTTTTATGTGTTCGCTTATCATTAATCCTATTAGACAAAAATATAAAAATTAAATTATTATCCGGGTCTATCCAGAAACAAGTTCCTGTAAACCCTGTATGTCCAAATACACTTGCCGGGGCGCTTGCTGAGGTTGGACTTGATTTATTTGTGCGCATCTCTGGCTTATCAAATCCTAGTCCGCGTCGGGAAGTCGCACTTTTTGTATTAAAAAATAATTGGCAAGTTTTGTTCGATAAATATTCTTCTCCCCCATAAGTGCCTTTGTTCAACCACATCTGATACAACTTAGCCAAATCATTTGCATTTGAAAATAAGCCAGCATTGCCCGATATGCCACCCATGAAAGCTGCACCCTCATCATGGACATATCCCTGTAAAAGTTGTTTACGTAGAAAATCGTCTTTTTCGGTAGGAACTATCCGTGATTTATCAAATTTCTTTAATGGATTGTATGTTGTTGTTACTGCTCCTAATTTGTTGAAAAAGTTTTCTTGAACAAAAGAGTTTAAGTCTTCTTTTGATACTTTCTCTACCACTTCCTTTAAGAGCATGAAGTTGAGGCAGCTATATAGGTATATTTTTCTCTTTCGTAGTTTTGAATTGGCTATAGCAGAGATAATCGTATCGTTATAAGATTTGTTTATATATAACCCGTCTGCCAGAGGTATGAAACCTGCTTTTGCCGTATTAGATACAAGATTCGGTTTGTATTTAAAATCGGTACGTGCCCATGTATTATCGTCGAATTGTGCTGAATAAAGACTCGTTTCATAGCCATTGAACAACTTGCCGTCGTAACTTGATTTGTCTATGGCATCCATATAGTAGGGAATGAAAGACGGTAACCCTGTTTCGTGTAAAAGAGCTTCACGCACTGTGATTTGTGATTTGGGAGTGCCTTTCAGAGGGGATACATAGGAACTTATAGGGGTACTCAATCTAAGCTTCTCCTCGTCATATAATTTCATTATGGCAGGAACTGTAGATGTAGCTTTAGTCATAGAGGCAAGGTCATAAATATCAGAATTTGTGACCTTTTGATTTCCCTTATATTCATATGTCCCAAACGAGCGATTATAGATAACAATACCATCTTTTGCTATCAATATCTGGCATCCCGGATATGCCTCAGCTTTTATACCTTCTTCTGCAATTGTATCTATATTATTCAATCTGCCTGATGATATATCTACTGTTTCCGGCATTTCATAGCTCAGTCTTGTTTTCTTTGTTTCAATGCCTTTGCCCTCTTTAAACAGTCCTTTTATGGTTACCGGTATCTTTCCGTCTGTTTTGTATCCTCCAAAGATAGCCTGGGCTGTATAGTCCTGGGCTAACTCCGAATTTTCATAGGCTAATACTACTCCATCCGCTGTTTTTATTGATGCGGAATATGAAGACATTCGATATGGTACTATAAAGAAGGCCATAATAACTTCTTTTCCTTGACCTATATTTTGGATAGCGGCATTAGCGTTTCCCTTATTACTATGTACTGATACAATAATGGTGTTGAAAGGTTCCAAAACTTTTTTTATTTTAAGCAATTCATCTCCATTAGAAACATTGAAGCATGTAATGTCTGCATACATTTTCAGCGTGTTTTGGAACGTATTGTTGGATGATTCACCAACAGATATAGCAGCGATCTTTCGTTTATCGAGTTCTTTTAGCGGTATTATTTTCTGATCATCTTTTAATACTGTTATAGCATTCTTATGTAATTCTCTGTTGATCCATTCACTTTGTGATGTATTAAGTAGATGTGTCAGTTCTTTTGTGTCTATTGGGGTTGTCTTATTTACTCCTAAAATATACTTGTAGGCAAGAACTTTTTTGCATTTTTCATTTATAAGAGATTCACTCAAAATGCTGTCCTGAACAGCTTTTTTTACAGATTCATATTCCTTTATTGTGTTCAAAGGTCCTAGTAATATGTCGTTGCCGGCCTGTAAAGCCCTTATGCAATAATCGCTTTCTTGCGATACACCTTTCATTTGAAGCCCATCTGTGAAGATCAGCCCGGAAAAGCCTAGTTCTTTTTGTAAGAGGGTTGTAGTTACCGCTTCGGAGAGAGAGCTGGGTTGTTTCTTTTCATCCAAAGTAGGAATATAGAGATGTGCTATCATCATTCCCGAAAGGCCATTTTTTATATATTCATTAAACGGTTTTAATTCTATTTCGTCTAACCTATCCCTGTGGTGAGCGATGGTTGGCAAAACCTTATGAGAGTCGGTCGATGTATCGCCATGTCCGGGAAAATGTTTCGCAACGGCCATAATACCCCCGGCTTCCAGTCCTTTAGAATACATGATGCCAAGCTTGGCAACTTTTTCAGGATCTTCACCAAACGAGCGATTGCCTATCACGGGATTGCTCGGATTGCTATTTACATCCAGAGTAGGGGCGAAATTGACATGGATTCCCATTAGTTTGCATTGACGGGCTACTTCTTTTCCATAATAATATAGAAGAGAATCATTTTGTATAGCGCCAAGCATCATGTTGCGTGGAAAACGGGTTGTGTTAGCCAAGCGCATCGATAAGCCCCATTCACCATCCAATGAAATCATTAATGGGACTTTTGATGCATTCTGAGCCATATTGGTCAACTCAGCCTGATCAATTGGTGTTCCTTTCGAAAATAGGATTCCGCCTATATGTTGATTACTTAAAAAAGAAAGTATCCTATTTTTATTTGCATCCGTATTGTCTCCTGCGACTACAGGCATAAATAATTGTCCGATACGTTCATCGACAGACATCTGATTAAATACTGAATCAACCCAGTGATTCATTTCTGTAGTATTTGCAGTTTTGTATATGCCGGGCGTAACTTTCTTTTTTTCTAAGGCTATTCCTTGCAGGCAAACAGTTGCGGACATTACAATGATTGCCGGTATATATTTAAATTTCATGTATGCTAATATAAAGTATTTTACAGATCTACATCTGTTTTTCTTAGCAAAAATATAAGGAATATACTTTAATTGAAAAAACAAACAAATTAATAAACATAGATTAACATGTGATA
>NZ_JAEPKU010000049.1 GCF_016652235.1 Dysgonomonas sp. Marseille-P4677 | reverse complement strand
CTATTTATTATTGTAATTATAACTATTCTCTTATGTTATAAACCAGAAAGTAACCTTGGATACTTTTTGTTATTTTTAGGCATAGTGAATTTTGTTCTAAGTTATAATAAATGTCTGGAAATAGCTTTTATTTTACAAAAAAAGTAACTGACAATTTTCAATAATATTCTATGCTATAAGACGGTCTTACAATTGCAAGAAGAATCAATTTACTTTTTCGCAAAAGTATAGGGAATTTGGAATAGAAGAACCTTTGGAGTCTTTTTTATTTACTCAGAGAAGCGAGCCTTTAAATATTTATTAATAGAGAGATATTATAAGATTGAAAATTATAACTTGACATATTTGTATGTTTTATTAAAAAAATCAGTTACAAACAAAGAATCGTCTTTCAATAAATAAGTTTCCTTCTCACCTTTAGCTGTGTTTGTATAATATAGTATTTCATTCTTAGTCAGTTTGAATTTTGAATTTACCCAAATTTCACTTTCTCCATCTATAATTCGGGTATATGAGACAAATCCATCCCTGAAAGAATAAACACCTTTAGTATCGGCATCAATCGACGCTTCCCATGTTCCATTCAGTATATTTACGTCAATATATTCTACTTCGTTAATAACTTCTCCATCACCTGAACAAGAGATAAATAAAGGAAGTATTAGTAGTGTGTAAAGTAACTGTTTCATGAGTGTTCTTAAATGTCTATTTTGTCATTCTAAATTAGCAATGCAAAGATAAAAGTAAATGTTAGAATTCTAAGTTTTAATTAAATAAAAAGAGGATAATTGAATATCCTTCTAATTTTAGAAATTAATCAGAACTGTCATTAAAAGATAAGTCGATATTTGGTTTGTTTTTTAGAGATAATATACTTGAACTGTAATAATTGAGTAAAAGTCTCACATTTTCTACAAAACTTGTGTAATCTGAAGTGGTATCATATTCCAGACTGAATATAAACTTATATTGATTGTCAAATAGCAGATTGACGGAAGAGACACCTTCCATTTCCGAAATTGTATTTATAATAGTCTCTATATTTAGTTTATTAACCGGATTTATAGCCTCGATTGTAATATTTGTTTTTTCCATAATCTTTTAATTTTAAAAAGGAAGTGTTGTGATTTTTGACTCTGTTGATTCTCTATTATTGTCTTGAGTGTAAAGAGAATTTTTCCCTGTTTGGTAGTTAGAACTTGCTTTCGTTCAATTTTAGAAATAAGTACGAGATCAATTAATGATCATTTCTACTTAAAGTTTTAAATGTAAAAAGATTTGGCTCTAATGGTAGAATATTTAACTTTCTTTTGTTTAAGAAAGGATTTTTTAGTCAACTAATTTTATATGGAGTATGTAAAAGACAGCCGATAACTTTTTGTGTCAATAATTGATTTTCAGTATATTTATCTATACTTCAGATTATAACTCATAAAACAAATTGTAATGTCGAAGTATAGTGAAAAATTAGCTAATGAAATTTGTCGATACATGGAAATGGATTTCTATTCCATATCTGAAATATGCACCATATTCAAAATCAGCAGGAAAACATTTTACGAATGGCGGGATTCTAAGCCCTCTTTCCGAAAAGCTTTGGATGAGGCGATAAAAGTCCGGGACGAGGCGATGCTCATAACAGCCCGTTTATCTTTGAAAAAGAAACTGGAGGGTTATACCCTTACAGAAGAAAAGGTTGTATATGTTCCAAGCAAAAGCGATCCGTCGCAGTTGATCTTAAAGTCGAAAACAGTAAAGCGAAAAGAATGTGCGCCCGATACCCAAACAATAAAACTCATCCTTGATCGTGAAGATAAGAAACAGGATGAGAACCGCCATATCGACACACCTCCTACCATAGTGAATGTGACGGATGAACATACAGCCGAACAATTGAGGATATTATACCGCAATAAGGGTGAATCGGGAGGATCACAGAAAGACTTTAATGATACAGGCGATTTTGAAACGGTAAATATCGAAGAAGAGACCATGCAGGGAGGTAAGATGGTAACCAGAACTAAGCAAGTGGAAATAAAACACGACCCTAAAGCCAATATGTTGATAGTAAAAGGAGGTAGTCTCACATGCGTTCCACCGGGTTATAGAAGGTAACAGTTTGAAAAAATAGATAAACTGTTACTTTTGTTACTTTTTTGTTTATCAATTTATAGTTTGTTAAATTTTATGACTGTATAACATATAATTTTATTGTAATATCACCAAAACATTTCATTAATTTTGAAAATGTCGCCTCAAAAATGAGGTGACATGGTAAAAAGTATTATAATATAAACCATGTAAAACATTTTGGCCATGAGAACTTACCAAACACAGGAGATCAAGAATATTGCTATTCTTGGTAGTTCGGGAGCGGGCAAAACCACTCTCGCCGAAGCCATGCTC
This sequence comes from Dysgonomonas sp. Marseille-P4677, assembly GCF_016652235.1. Lineage (GTDB taxonomy): Bacteria > Bacteroidota > Bacteroidia > Bacteroidales > Dysgonomonadaceae > Dysgonomonas. The sequence goes on along the minus strand of NZ_JAEPKU010000049.1, from coordinate 26,542 downwards.
TATGAAGCGGGTGTCATAAAACGCAGAGGAAGTGTCAAAGACGGAAATACTGTCTCGGACTATTTTCCGGTGGAAAAAGAATACGGTTATTCCGTTTTTTCCAGCATTTTCTCTGTGGAATGGATGAATAGGAAGCTCAATTTTATTGATTGTCCGGGATCAGATGACTTTGTTGGTAATATTGTTTCGTCACTCAACGTGACAGATACAGCACTGATGGTGCTAAATGCTCAATATGGTATGGAAGTTGGTACTATCAACCAATTAAGATATACTCAAAAACTTCAGAAACCAGTAATTTTTATAGTTAATCAGCTCGATCATCCAAAAGCTGATTTCGACAATGTGGTTTCCCAATTAAAAGCCGATTATGGGCAAAAAGCTGTAATAATTCAGTATCCGGTTAATGTAGGAGAAGGATTTAATGCAGTAATTGATGTATTGAAGAATAAAATGTTCCGATGGAAACCTGAAGGCGGTGTTCCGGAGGTTCTCGATATACCTGAAGAGGAAAAAGAAAAAGCCGCCGATTTACAGCAAAAGCTAATTGAGGCTGCTGCTGAAAATGAAGAATCTTTAATGGAGAAATTCTTTGAACAAGGCACATTGACAGAAGAAGAAATGCGTATGGGAATTCGCTGGGGATTGGTACACCGAGATTTGTTCCCTATTTTCTGTGTTTCAGCGGAGAAAGATATGTGTGTTCGCCGTACGATGGAATTCTTAGGTAATGTGGTTCCTTATGTTCGTGACCAGCCTGCACCATTAAATACCGAAGGTCAGGAAGTGAAACCTGATAGCGATGCACCTACAAGCCTGTTCTTCTTTAAAACAACAGTTGAACCTCATGTTGGTGAAGTATCATACTTTAAAGTAATGAGTGGAAAGGTACATGAAGGAGATGATCTGGTTAATGCTAATAGAGGTTCGAAGGAACGTATAGGACAAATATTCTGTCCGGCAGGACAACAACGCGTAAAAATAGAAGAGCTTGTAGCAGGAGATATCGGGGCAACAGTAAAACTAAAAGATGTTCGTACCGGTAATACATTGAATGCTAAGGGAGTTGATAATAAGTTCGACTTTATAAAATATCCTGATCCTAAATATCGCCGTGCAATAAAAGCCGAGAATGAGAAGGATACAGAGAAGATGAACGAAATTCTTCAGCGTATGCATGAAGAAGATCCTACCTGGTTGATAGAAAACTCTAAAGAACTGAAACAGCTTATCGTTTCGGGACAAGGAGAATTCCACTTGAAGACCTTGAAGTGGAGAATCGAAAATAACGATAAAATTTCTATTGTATATTCTGAACCTAAAATTCCATATCGTGAAACTATAACCAAGGCAGCACGAGCCGATTATCGTCATAAAAAGCAATCGGGTGGAGCCGGTCAGTTTGGAGAGGTTCATCTGATTGTAGAGCCATATGTAGAAGGTATGCCAATGCCGGAAGTATATAAGTTTAATGGACAGGAATTTAAGGTGCAATCTCGCGATGTACAAACATATGATCTCGATTGGGGAGGTAAACTTGTTTTTGTAAGTAGTATTGTTGGTGGTGCTATTGATTCTCGCTTCCTTCCTGCTATTTTAAAAGGAATCATGTCGCGTTTAGAGCAAGGTCCTCTTACAGGTTCCTATGCGCGTGACGTGCGTGTCGTTGTTTACGACGGCAAGATGCATCCGGTCGACTCAAATGAAATCTCATTTATGCTTGCAGGACGTAATGCATTCAGTGAGGCATTTAAGAATGCAGGTCCTAAAATTCTCGAGCCTATTTATGATGTGACAGTATCTGTTCCGTCTGATAAGATGGGTGATGTAATGGGTGACCTACAAAATCGCAGAGCGATGATTATGGGTATGGAAAGCGATAGAGGTATCGAAATACTGAAAGCAAAAGTTCCATTGAAAGAGATGTCTAATTATTCTATTTCACTTAGCTCGCTCACCGGAGGAAGAGCTTCGTTTACTATGAAGTTTGCAAGCTATGAGCTTGTGCCATCCGATGTTCAGGATAAGCTACTAAAAGAATACGAAGCTGCACAGAAAGAAGAGGATTAAATCTCTAGACAAAAGAAGCGGAGTGGATAATAATCCACTCCGCTTTATATCTAAAAAGTATCTTTATTTTATTCCTGTCATATTTTCTGGATTTAGTATCCGATCTAGCTCTTCTTTAGACAGTACATTCTTTTTTAGTACAAGGTCGTATACGCTTTGGCCGGTAGCTAATGCTTCCTGAGCTATTGTTGTACTGTTTTCGTACCCGATGTAAGGGTTGAGTGCCGTAACGATTCCAATACTGTTTTGGACAAGTTGTTTGCAATGTTCTTCATTTGCTGTAATCCCTTCAATACAATTTTTGCGTAGGCAGGTCATTACATTTGTAAGCAGGTTTTGAGATTCAAGTATGCTGAATGCCATTACAGGCTCCATTACGTTCAATTGTAGCTGTCCCGCTTCAGAGGCCATCATAACTGCTAGGTCGTTACCAATAACTTTGAAGCATGTCTGAGAAGTGACTTCTGCTATTACAGGGTTTACCTTGCCCGGCATGATGGATGATCCGGCTTGTCTCGGAGGCAGATTTATTTCGTACATGCCACAGCGAGGCCCGGATGTAAGTATGCGTAAGTCATTACATATTTTAGAGAGTTTGATTGCTAATCTTTTCAGAGCTGAAGAATAGGCGACAAAACTGCCAGTATTGGAAGTCGCTTCTACAAGATTTGCCGCATGAGTGAATTTTAGACCTGTTAGATTACTCAGTATTTCGGCACATAGTTTATCATAACCCGGTATTGCATTAAGACCTGTGCCCACAGCTGTAGCACCCATATTTATCTCTAAACATTGGTCTGCATTTTGTTTCAGATAATCGATCTCTTTTTCAAGAGTGGCAGCATAAGCATCGAATTCTTGTCCGAGAGTCATCGGTATGGCATCTTGGAGATGAGTCCTCCCCATCGTTATCACGTGCTTTAACTCTTGTCCTTTATTTTTAATGGATTCAACAAGGTCTTTGAGTGTATTTTCTAGTTTCGCATTGTAAAATAAGATGCCTAGTTTTACTCCTGTAGGGTATGCATCATTTGTCGATTGTGATAGATTTACATGGTCGTAAGGAGAACAATAGCTATATTCTGCTTTTCCATGCCCCATTATTTCTAAGGCAATATTAGCAACGACTTCGTTTATATTCATATTGGTCGATGTTCCTGCTCCTCCTTGCAACATATCGCTAGGAAATTGGTTTAGATACTCTCCTGCAATAATCTTTTTACATGCTTCTATAATAGCATTGCTCACTTTAGAATCTAATGCACCCAATTGGCAATTTGTTTCAGCGGCTGCCCATTTTACATAAGCTAGGGCCTTGATAAATTCTGGAAAGTGGGAAAGTTTTACACCTGAAATCTGAAAGTTGTCTATAGCTCGTTGTGTGTGAATGCCATAATAGGCATCTTTAGGGATAGGTAAACTCCCTATTAGGTCATTCTCTATTCTACTCATGATCTGTCAATCTGTAATCTGTTACAAAATAGTTAACTTTAAATTAAAGGCTAACTTAATCAATTGTTTTCATTAAAAGAAGTTTTATATAATAAATTGATAGTTCGTTCGAGGGAAATTCTTTTTTGATGAAAATAGAATACAATTATCTATATATCATATAAGATTAAAACAGAATAGATAAGATATATTTCAATCTTTATTTAGATAATAAAACATTGAACTTTCTGTTCGTTAATAATTTTGTATATTTGCATTATATGAGAGTAAGGAAAGTTACAGGTTTAATAATGATGGTGTTCGCTAATATATTTATATTAGCTCATGTCGTCTTACCTCACTCTCATCACGATGGCACAGTTTGCTTCTCTTTGGAAGAAATGATGCATCAGAATCATTATTCAGACATTGATACTGATTGTGGTAATTGCTGTTCTCAAAGTCATAGCAAACATCATCATCACAAAAACGCTGAGAATTGTAACCTTAAAGAAATAGTACTTCGTCAGAGTAACGATACGCATGAGGATATATTACTATGCGATCATTGTCTGTCGTTATTGTATGTTTTATATTCGCTGAACGAGCTTTATCTTGAGGCTCCTGAATTTGGCACTTTTCTTGTAGAAAAACCTTATTTAAAAACTTATATTCCTCCCTTTGTAGGCTCGGTCAGAAGCCTGCGTGCACCTCCTTTTTCTTATTTTTTAGGATAATATAACTATTTATAATATTGACTATCGTTCATTACATATATGGTGAAGATAGTATATGAATGAATATTACAATTTAAGAAATAAGAAAATGAAGAAATATATTATATATTTTGCTTGTCTGTTGGCTATAATGTGGGGTTGTAGCTCAGCGCAAGGAAAAGAAGAACACGTAGAACATAATCATTCAGAAGAAGCTCATAATCATGCTGAGGGTAAAGAGTGTGATCACGATCATAACGAACAGTCAGAAAAAAAAGAAGGAGATCATGGAGATGAGATAATCTTTTCACCGGAGCAAGCTGCCTCCGTCGGACTTGAAGTCGTAACAGTGTCTCCTGGCAAATTTCATCAGGTAATAAAGACAAGCGGGCAAATATTGTCTGCGCAAGGTGATGAGGTAACTATATCGGCTACATCCAGTGGTATTGTTTCTTTCAATAAGTCCTCGTTAAATGAAGGTACGGCTGTGAGAGGAGGAGAGTCTCTGCTAAGTATATCTTCGAAAAACATGATAGACGGAGATCCTATAATAAGAGCAAAGTCGGCTTATGCTATAGCTCAACGGGAATATCAACGTGCAGAATCTCTTATTGGAGATAAACTCATTTCGGAGAAAGAGTATAATGAGATCAAACTGAACTATGAGAATGCTAAGAATGCTTATCAGGCGATAGGGCAACGTTCTTCTTCTCGAGGAGTTAGTATTTCAACTCCTATTGGAGGATTTATTAAAACGAAACTTGTTTCTGAGGGTCAATATGTCGACGTTGGTCAGGCTTTAATGACTGTAACTCAAAATAAAAGATTGCAACTACGAGCAGATGTTTCAGAACGTTATTATAAAGATCTGGTTACTATTAGTTCTGCTAATTTCAAAACGTCGTATGATAAGGCGATTCATAACTTATCGGAGTTAAATGGTCGTATTGTATCTTATGGGAGAGCTACAAATAGTCAGGAATTTTATTTACCTGCAATTTTCGAATTTGATAATATTGGACAGGTCATAGCAGGTTCCTATGTTGAGGTTTATTTATTAGGCCAACCCCGTGAAAATGTAATAACTATTCCCGTAGCATCTCTTACTGAAGAACAAGGTATATATTTTGTCTATTTACAGATTCATCCTGATGCTTATAAGAAACAAGAAGTAGCTATTGGTTCTAATGATGGTGGCTTAGTCGAGATTCTATCAGGATTGACAGAAGGAGATAAAGTAGTAAGCAAAGGAGCATATTATGTTAAGCTAGCATCTACAGCATCGGCAATTCCTCACGCTCATGAACATTAAAGAGGGAGGAGTAAATTATGTTAAATAGAATAATACAATTTTCACTCAACAACCGTTTAGTGGTGTTGATTGGTGCAGTTCTTCTCCTTATTGGAGGAATGTATACTGCTAAGAATATGGAGATAGACGTATTTCCAGACTTGAATGCACCTACGGTAGTAATAATGACCGAGGCAAATGGTATGGCACCGGAGGAGGTAGAACGTTTGGTCTCTTTTCCTATCGAAACTGCTGTAAATGGGGCTACAGATGTACGCTGTGTGCGTTCGTCTTCTACTACTGGGTTTTCAGTTGTTTGGGTCGAGTTCGATTGGGGTACAGATATATATAAAGCCCGTCAGATCGTTACTGAAAAGCTTTCCTCCCTAGGAGATGCGCTCCCGGAGAACATAGGACAGCCTACGTTAGGGCCACAGTCATCTATTTTAGGCGAAGTTATGATAATAGGTCTGACTTCCGATTCCACATCTTTACTCGATTTGCGTACTATTGCCGACTGGACAGTTCGCCCGCGGCTACTTTCTACAGGAGGTGTAGCACAAGTAACAGTAATAGGGGGTGATATTGAAGAATATCAGATATTATTGAATCCCGGTCGGATGAAGCATTATGGAATAACTCTAGATGAGGTATTGCAGGTGACGCGTAATATGAATCAGAATGCTTCAGGAGGGGTATTGTATGAGTATGGTAACGAGTATATAGTAAGAGGTGTACTGCAAAGTACAGATACAGCTGAGTTAGGTAAATCTGTGGTGAAGAAAGTAGGAGAGGCTCCGATACTTCTCAGTGATGTTGCCGATATAAAAATTGGGGCAAAGACTCCTAAATTAGGGATAGCTTCGGAGAAAAGTAAGTCTGCAGTACTAATTACCGTCACTAAGCAACCGAATACAAATACAATAGAATTATCAGAAAAATTAGATGCGTCGTTAGCTGAACTTCAAAAGAATATACCGTCTGATATAAAGATAACAACCGATATATTCCGTCAGGAACGTTTTATAAACAACTCTATAGGTAATGTTGAAAAGTCGCTCTATGAAGGGGCGGTGTTTGTGGTTATAGTATTGTTTGTTTTCTTGATGAATTGGCGTACAACATTTATTTCATTAATGGCTTTGCCTTTATCATTATTAACTTCAATTCTTGCCCTGAAAATGATGGGGCTGACCATTAATACAATGAGCTTAGGGGGGATGGCTATTGCAATAGGGTCTTTGGTAGATGATGCTATTATAGATGTTGAGAATGTATTCAGGCATCTTAGAGAGAATAGGAAGAAACCGAAGGAAGAGCAGCAAGGCATCTTAAGTGTTGTTTTTGAAGCATCGAAAGAAGTACGAATGCCTATCCTTAATTCTACTTTGATTATTGTAACAAGTTTTATACCCTTATTCTTTCTTAGTGGGATGGAAGGCCGTATGCTTGTTCCTTTAGGGATTGCATTTATTGTCGCTTTATTTGCTTCTACAGTCATTGCTCTTACAGTGACACCTGTATTGTGTAGCTATATGTTAGGAAAGAAAAAAGAAGATAAGGACGAGAAAGAACCGGTATTTGTCATTAAGCTGAAAAGTGGGTACGAAAAGACCTTACATTGGGCTTTAGAACATCAAAAGAAAGTATTGGCAATAATAGGAGTCTTGCTACTTTCGGCAATCTTGGTTTTCTTCACTTTCGGAAGAAACTTTCTACCTCCGTTTAATGAAGGTTCACTTACTGTAACTATCAATACATTGCCGGGAATCTCGTTAGAAGAATCCGATAAAATAGGGTTGTTGGCCGAACAGGCTATGATGAGTGTTCCCGAAATCCAAACAGTAGGAAGGAAAACCGGGCGGGCTGAACTCGATGAACATTCTTTCGGTGTAAATACATCAGAGATAGAGGCACCATTTATTTTAATAGACCGTTCTCAGGAGGAAATGCTGGCCGAACTTCGTGAAAGATTGAATGCAATACCAGGTATTAGTGTCGAAATAGGGCAGCCTATATCTCATCGGATCGATCATATGCTTTCAGGAACAAAAGCTAATATTGCTATAAAGCTTTTCGGTACAGACCTCAATAAGCTTTATTCATTAGGAAATGAAATAAAAGCATCGGTAGAGAATATTGAAGGAATTGCCGACCTCAATGTAGAACAACAGGTAGAACGTCCTCAATTAAAGATAACTCCTAAACGTGAACTATTAGCCAAGTATGGTATTACATTGCCTCAATTTTCTGATTTTATCACAGTCATGTTATCAGGTGAGGTCGTTTCTCAGGTTTATGAAAACGGAAGAAATTTCGATTTGACTTTAAAGGTCGATGACAACTATAAAGATGAAGCAGACAAGATACGCAATTTGATGATAGATGCTGGTGATAAAAAGATACCCTTCGAGTATATTGCCGATATTACATCGTCTTCGGGCCCGAATACTGTAAATAGAGAAAATGCACAGAGAAAGATTGTTGTTTCAGCAAATGTTGCAGGGCGAGACCTACGTAGTGTAGTGAATGATATCCGAGAAAAGATTGATTCTGAAATAACCTTTCCCGAAGGATATCATATAGAATATGGCGGACAGTTTGAAAGTGAACAGGCTGCTTCAAGGACACTGCTTCTGGCATCTGTTTTTGCTATACTGATTATTTTCCTTCTCTTATTCAATCAGTTTAGGAATGTGACGCAATCGGCAGTTATTCTTCTCAATTTACCTTTGGCCCTGATAGGAGGGGTATATGCAATATTACTTACTTCAGGAGAAATTAGTATCCCTGCTATTATCGGGTTTATCGCACTCTTTGGTATAGCGACCCGAAACGGTATTTTACTGATGGCCCACTATAATGATCTGGGTAATCAGGGTTACTCTGTAACCAGAAGTATATTGCAAGGTTCGTTAGACCGTTTAAATCCTATTTTAATGACTGCTTTGTCTTCCGGATTGGCTCTTATTCCTTTAGCAGTACAAGGTAATCTTCCCGGCAACGAAATTCAAAGTCCGATGGCTAAAGTCATATTGGGTGGACTACTTACCTCTACGTTATTGAATATGTATATAGTACCCATTATTTACAGAATGCTTAAGAAACGTAAGTCTGTAAAGCAGGAAATTATTTAAATATAGAAGCTATGAAACGAATAATCCATATAATATTACTATTGGTAGCAACAAGCTTATCTCTAGAAGCGCAGAATCCTTTTACCGAAGTATTGCGGAATGTAGAGATTAATAACACTACGTTAAAGGCCTACAGAGAGCAGGCTAGTGCTGATAAAATAGGAAACAAAACCGGAATAAATATGGCTAATCCCGAGGTTGAATTCGGCTACTTATGGCCCGATTCGCCAATAGAAGAAAATCGCTGGGATTTTAGTATCAATCAATCTTTCGATTTTCCTACAGCATATCGTTATAAATCTCAGTTGGCTAAAGGCAAGAACGAGCAAGTAGATTTAGAGTATGAACAACAACGAAAGGAGATTTTGCAGCAAGCTCGTTTACTCTGCATAGAGTTGGCTTATCAGAATAAGATGAACAAGGAACTTAAGCATAGAGTAGTATATGCTCAGGAACTATCAGATGCCTATCAGAAGAGCTTTGAACAAGGGAATATAGATATCTTAGAGCGTAATAAAACCAAATTGGATTTGCTGAATACAGAGAAAACCCTTCAAATGAATGAAGTCGAAGTCAATACGTTGAAATCAGAGTTGCAACGAATGAATGGAGGAGTGCCTGTAGATATAGTCATAGAGCTTTATCCGATATATAATTTCCCCTTAAATTTCATTGAATGGTTTGAAAACGTAAAGGCTAATAACCCTGCTGTGAAAAAGGCAGAGCATGAAGTTGTATTGAGTAAAAAGCAAGAGCAATTAACTAAAGCTCTTAATTTGCCTAAGCTAACGGCCGGCTATGCTCGTCAGAAAGAAGAAGGGCGAATATTTCAGGGTTTTACAGTAGGTGTATCTATTCCTTTGTGGGAAGGACGTAATACTGTGAAGCATCAGAAAGCTCAGACTACTGCTTTACAAATGCAGCAAATCGATACTCAGCTTCAGTTTAGAAATATGCTCAAGAGTCAATATGATAAAGCATCTAAATTGTCTGTGCTACTGAAAGAGTATGATGAAGCACTTAGTGTAACCAATAATCGGGATTTGCTCAAAAAAGCGCTAGACAAAGGTCAATTGTCTTTAATCAACTATTTGTTGGAATTATCTGTTTATTATGAGACAATAGATACTTTCCTTTCCACAGAACGTGATTATCAATTAGCCGTAGGCGAACTGCAACAATGGGAAAATTAAACTGAATATTATCCTGAGCAAGTGAAGAATTTCACATTTAGAAATAAAATTCTTCATGCTGCTCAGGATAGTTTTTTATTCATCAATGAAGTAAGGATGCTCCTAATATACTTATGTCTTCTTTTGTTGATAGACGAATTTGAAGCTTTGCTACGATCTCCGTATAAGGGAATGTTTTGAGAGTATCCATCATTGTCGGTGCGAAGAAACTATAGGCATTCGATATGCTTCCGCCCATTACAATAATAGATGGATCGTAAGTGAAAAGAATTACTTTGACCAGGTTCCCAATGTGGATTCCTATTTTTTTCCATATTTCTAAGGCCTCTGGGTCTCCTGATGTTGCTTTATCAAAGGCTTCTTTGCCGGTAGTACCATGTACACGGGTAAAATAAGAGCTGCTACAGTATGACTCATAATCATATTCCAGGTATGGTAAAGAGCCTATTTCCCCGGCTCCTGTATTCCCTCCATTATATAGCTTACCATCTATAATGATTCCCGCACCTACTCCTGTACCAAGAGCAAGACATACTGCATCCTTGTACCCTATAGCTTCGCCATAATATGCCTCACCTAATGCAAAACAATTACAATCATTGTTTACAGATACAGGTATTTTGAATTCTTCTTCCAGAATTTCCTTCAAGTGCACCTCTTTCCAAGATGGAATATTCATCACGTTATATACAATACCCCTTTCTGCATCTACAACCGATGGAACTCCTATGCCAATGCTTGTAATATCAGGCGATATGATTTCTCTGATCATACTTTTGATCTGGTCTATGACAATGTTTTCAGGCTCATTTGCCTTGCAGAGCTGTGCTATTTTACGGGATACATTGCCATTTTCTACGACTCCCATCCGGATATTAGTACCTCCTAAATCAATTCCTATTTTCATAATCAGATCGTTTGGCTACCTTCTTTAATACTCACCTTTTTACTTTTGTCTTTACCCCAGTATATTGTCAATTCGAAAGGTATATTTGAATTGATTGTTATAGATGGTGCTTCTTCTACAGAACTTCTTTTATTAACCTTCAATGATACCAAACCCTCAGGGCCAAAAGGGTAACGTTCTATGCCATGCTCTTCTGTTTGTGTAATATCCCAAACAAGTGAATTGCTCGAATAATCGGAACGGATGCCTAATATATATTCTATAAATACGGCAATAGGTGGTAAACCTGTCCATCCTACAAATTCTTTACGAGCCATAAATCCCGGTTCGGCAGCCTCTGGAGCATAATATTCCCAGAATGTACCTGTATTCTTATATACTTCGAATACATTGTTATAGTGATTTTTAGCTATTTCTTTGGCTTGTTTAGTATAACCTTTCTTATCCAATCCGGTGATTACCATATAGTTTGTTCCCGGCCATACTCCACCTTGCCAATAGCGTCCTTTAGGGTTGTATTTTGCATTATCGGCAGATAATGATGGTACTCTGTGAGTGCGGTTGAATGTCTTTGGGTTTTCCAACTCTTTCACCATTCTATCCAGCTGTTTGGTATCCAGCACATCGGTATGTAATGCCCAGTAAGCACCGATTCCTTTTGTTGAGTTCAGGCTGCCATCTGCATATTGGTCATATAGAAAACCTGTTTTCTCATCCCAAAGATTATCATGCACATACTTTGTAAGCGTCTTTATTTCGTCTTCAAATTCTTCTATTTCCTGCCAGCGCTCAAGGTAGAAGCCTATCTCAAGTAGTATATTAGCCATTAGTATTTGTTGCAAACAGGCATCGAGCCATACCATATGTCCGTGGCTATATATCATATTGTACTGAGGTTGTACGCGTGGCATATTATCCATTCCGGTTCCCCATCCACTCGACCAATATGTACCGTTTGGCCAAGTGCGATTTAGTTTCAGCCATTTGTAATAAGCACAGAGAGCAGGGAATATCTTGTTGAGGCGATCATTATCCCCATATTGCTTATAATATAATATTTCGCTCCAAGGCAAAAGGTTTGGTCCTGTGCTTGTAGGATCGTAGCGTTCGAAACAATCGGCTCCATCGGCTTTAATTTCCCTACAAATAAAACCGTCGGGATGCTGTTTGGCATAAAAATTATCCAATGTATGTTGGAAGGGGAAATAACGGTATCCGTAACGAGCAAACATCATCATGAATGATGAATCCCACATAAATATATTTCCATTGTAGGCAGTATCCAGATAGCTGGATACAAAACCTGAACCTTTTTGTGGTTGACGAATATTACCGATCGCTATTTGCCATGCTCGCCAGTACATTTCCAGTTCTTTTTCATGGCCTGTCCATATTGGATTAGGCAGAATGGTTTTAGCTTCTTCAAAACTTTTTGGTATGATCTCTTCCGGTTTTGCAATGCGATATTCATTTTCCGTGACAAGAGCCTCTTTCACATAAGTATTCTTATACGGAAGATTGTACTTTTGAGGTGTTTCGTCATTCTCCTGAGCAAATATTACAGAAGACATAATCAAGGTTCCTGTTAGTACTACCGATCTTATTAATTTATTCATAATTAAGGTTAAGTAATTAAATATATTTGTTTGAACTTTTTTATTTAAAAGGTAACAAAAGTAACAGGTTTTTGTATGTTTTTTTGTTGTTACTTTTTATCTGTTGTCTTTAGATATTACAATATAGATAATTGAAATACAATATAGTTATGCGTTATTCGGCTATAAATAGGATATTATCCGGTAGGATATCTTCCCTGATATTACGACTCGAATAGCCAACTTCCAATATCTCACCCATATAATCTTCAAAATATAAAACCTCAAGTTCGTGGAATCCGGCCTCAAGAGCAATTTTCCCGTCTCTGCGCCTCATACTATGCGATCCATCGTTATCGACAACCAGTTTGCCATCAATAAAGAGTGTTGAACCATCATCAGAATAAGTGTAAAAGCGATATACACCCCTTTCAGGTATTTTTATCCATGTCTTAAATGTAAAAGCCATAGAATCTTGTGCTGCAGCAGAGGCGATGCTTATATTATTTAGTATACCGGTCTTTATAGGTTTGGTAGACTTAATCTGATCAGTACTTTTAAATCTTGTACCCTCATAATAGGAATAAGAAACACCTTGTTGTTTTACTTTTATATTCTTAGCAGGAAGATATTCCATCGCTCCTTCATCTATTGAAGATAAGCCCGAAGGATAGTAGTACATAAGTTCTGTCCCCTTTGGAGTTCTTATCCATGTATCAAACTTGTTTTTCCCTTCATACATCATTATGATACGCGAACCGCGTTCAAGATCTCCATAGGCATCAATTCCTGAAGTACGACCAAATGCAAGAGCTATACCTTGTTCTATACCAATATAATCATTATCGTGGTCATGTCCGACAAATATTCCCATTACATCCTTTTTCTCTACCATCGAACAGAACATTCCGGAGTTGATTTCGGGAGATGCTACACCTTCCTCTTTATTGCCGATAGTGGTTTCTTTTCCTACTACATTGTTGAATTCGAGTACCGGAATATGGAAGAATGCCAATGCAGGTAATGGAGTATTATTATTTTGCGCTGTAAGTTTATCACTTGTTTTGCGATACCACTCTATCTGGTCGAAGTGTATCCAATCGTAGTGCCCATATTTATTCGCAGGAGGTTTATTATTTGTATCTATACAATAAAGAGCCGCAGCCGTTTTTGTATTTTGTGAGCTTTGTATAGGTAGCACGTAATTACCGCATCCGGTCATTTCCGGACCCTTTTCCCCAATAAAATAAGGCAAACTCTCTATGATATCGAATATCTCTTTTCGGCTCACACCTGTTTCTGCGTCATGGTTTCCCAAGGTTACAGCCCAAGGTGTTTTGGTATCAGCGAAAATCTTAGCAATAGCCAACCAACCTTCTTTTGCCGGAGCATCGGTTACAATGTCTCCCGTGAGTATGGCGATGTCGGGCTTTTCGGCCTGTAGAACGGATTTTATGACTTCAACGGTTTTGGGACAATTAGGAGACTTGTTGCTCCAGTGTATATCAGTAAATTGTGCAATCTTAAACTCACCGTTTTTATTGAACTTGAGTTGATAGTTTCCTTTTTGGGCATATATGCCTATATATAGAAATATCGAAAAAATGATTAATATATATTTTTTCATAATCCGATAAGGGCTTTGATCTTATGAAATATTTGAGTGTTCTTATATACTCCCATAAATTCAGATGCACCTGGTCCATACGCAAAAACAGGTAGCATAAGAGGTGTATGGTCGTCGGTCATATAGCGGGCAGTGAGATGTCCTGTTGTCACTTTTCCATCTACAAGAGTAAGTCCCCCTGTCTCGTGATCTCCGGTAACAATAACCAATGTTTCGCCATTGCTATCAGCAAATTTGAGTGCTTCGGCTACAGCAAGGTCGAAACTTAAAGTTTCCATTATCGATCCCGGCAATGAGTTCGCATGTCCTGCATAGTCTATTTTAGCACCTTCTACCATAAGGAAGAATCCTTTATCACTCGCCGATTTTAATTTATTAATAGTTCTTTTTGTTGCATCGGCTAGCATTGGCAGTGTCGATTCTGAAGCTGCTAAGTCCATGCGTTCATCGATGCAAATGATCTTTTTATTATCAGTATCTATATCATCTATCGAGGTCGATATTCTGTATTGTGATTTTAGTTGTCCAAGCAAATCTTTATTATCATTTCTTTTAGTAAACACAGACATTCCTGCACCATTCAATACGGTCAATTTTCCATTCAGTAAATATTCGGTAATTTCATCAGAATTATCTCTTTCTACCGAGTGTCCATAGAAAGCCGCAGGAGTAGCGTCGGCTACATTACCTAGGGTGATAACTCCACAAGCATAACCACTGTCATACATCACATCTGTTAATGAAGGGTAGGGAATACCATTTTCGCTCATGCTTATGTGGCGATTGTTATGCAATTCTCCGGTTGCTAAAGCGCTGCCACCCGCTGCCGAGTCTGTAGTATAGGCATCTTTGGAACTAGTGTTTTGCAATCCGATATATTTCATATTGAATATCGATAATCCATTACCTTTAGCGTAATTTGCATTATTTATAGTAGCTCCGGCTTGCAATTGAGCTAATCCGGTACCATCCCCTATCAGAAATATTACATTTTTAATAGGTTTATTACTTCCGTCATTCTTATAGCTTGGTGTATACACGTCTATTCCTTCAGAAAGCTGCAGCAATTTATTGTTGAAACCCTGGAAGCCAACGGTGGTTTTATCCAGCCTTTTTGCACGTGCTACTTCATCCGAAACGTCTTTAGTTGTTCCATCTATATGAAAGTTCTTATTATCGAAGTGAGAAAAATAATCGGTACAAGCTTCAGGTCTGTCAGTATTTATATAGTCGATGCCCATATTATGAAACGTATTCCATGCGGTAACTCCATCGGGAGTACCCCAAAAACGAATAGGTTTACCAAGAGCATGTACTTGTGCTATTGCTTTTGTAAGTTCCTTGTATTCTTTTGAAACGATAGTCCCTTTGCCATTCCACTTGGAATAATCAGCGAAATTTAAGCTGATCATCGCTATTTTTTGAAGCTGTTTAGGTGTATACTCAATTTTGCTACCATCGAAAGAAATACAAGACGGATATTTGCTAAAATCGTTAGCATCGGGACGATTTCCGGAGATAACTACACGTACAGCAAAAGGATTAACTGCCGGGTCGAATACATCGGGATAGGCTTTTAATTTAGATATAAGCCTGTCTAATGTTGGATTTACCGGAGTTTTCAGGTCTATAAGGAGGGTGAGTATCTGATCTGAGTTTTTCCATGGTTTTCCCTTGTTCTGTTTAAACAGATTTACCAATGGCATGAGATATGCATCATCTAGGGTGGGGGAAACATTTAAATCTTCTTTATTGTGAGCGACTAGTAATTCACCATTTTTCTCAGTAGCAAAAATATCTGCTTCTATAGAGGCTGCTTGTTGAGCATATGCCTGATAGAAAGGAACACGTTGTTCATAGTCGTTGTGAGAATGTATGAGTATCCTCTGCTGAGCACAGAGAGCGACTGGCAGGAAGAGTATTCCTGCCAAAATTATATTTCTTAAAAGCTTGTTCATAATTTGCTATTTCGTTATTGGATCTCTATTTGTGCCACAACTACAGAGTGATCCGAGATATATTGATCATTTAGTTTTTCATTCAGTACACTATGTTTAAAAACTTTTGTTTCGGGGCTGACAAAGATGTAGTCGATAAACTCACGTTTGTCTTCCGGTACTCGGCCAAATCCATGGAATGTCCAGTTTGTTCCGTTTTTTTCGGCAGCGATATCTTTAGAATGTATAAGATGGTGTGGATTAGAAGCATCAGTTACATGTTTGATAACGTCAGATGCAGGGTCTGCATTGAAATCTCCCGTCATAATAATCGGTAATCCTCCTCCCAGACTAACAGCCCTGTCGAGTAATAAGGTTACTCCTTCTTGTCTGGCTACTTTTCCTACATGGTCGAGATGCGTATTAATAAAGAAGAATTGTGTTTTGGTATTTATATCTTCCAACACAGCCCATGTTGCAATACGCTCGCACGCGCCGTCCCATCCACGTGAGCCCGCCACCTCAGGAGTTTCACTTAACCAGAAATGTCCGGACTTTATTTCGTTAAAACGATCTTTCTTATAGAGGATGGCACTGAATTCACCCTTTTCTATACCATCTGCACGTCCTACACCTATAGCTGTATACTCGGGTAAACGTGATTTAAGATCGTTTAGTTGATTTACAAGTACTTCCTGAGTTCCTATGACATCAGCATTCTGTTCTTTTATTGTTTGTGCAGCGATATCTTTTCTGTATTGCCAGTTATTGAGGCTGTCTTCCGGATTATCGTAACGAATATTGAAACTCATCACGTTCAGGTTCAATGGTTTTTGCGATTGTTTACTATTACAAGAAATAAGTAATAATGCGACTCCTAATAAATAAAATAACTTTTTCATGTTTATATAGATTTATATTATTTTATAAAAAGATTTTCTTTTGGAATAGCTTCAAATTGAAGTGAATTTGGTTTTTTCCACCCCCAACTAAGGTCTTCTCCTTCGTAATCTTCGAAATATAATAATTTGTAAGAATGATAGCCTTTTTTTAATGCAATACGTCCTGTCGCTACTATGGCTGCATGAGAACCATCATTGTCTACAACCTTATTATTGGCGACATATAATACACTTCCATCGTCAGATTTTGTCATAAACTCATATATTCCATCTTCGGGTATATTTATTATGCCTGAGAAAGTATATGCGAAATGATCGGGCTGTTTAGTCTCCTTGATAGAAGGTTCATTCATTATTCCTTTTTCGATAACGGGCATTTTCTCTATTTGTTCTACGCTTTGGATATATCCTTCATAATAATTGAAGTTTGTCCCATTCTCTTTTCCTATTGCAAATATCGGATTTTTATAGATAGCTTTTGTCGCTAGTATCGAGAAAGTTTTACTCGGAATATAATTCTTTTTGAAAGCTTTTGCTTTTATTGTTGTAGAGGTCTTTAGTTTAAAAGTACTTGTATAAGGAGTTGAATCTTCATCAGGCTCTTTCCCATCCAACGTGTAATATATTTTGGCATCTCGAGTTACAGATGCTAAGTCAATGTTGATACTATCTACAAATAAATCCAGATCGTTGGTCGTATAAGGGATGGATGCTACATTGCCCGTAGTCATAGAATGTGGATAATCAGATTCTGCAATACCTCTGGCTTCATTTGGAGTTGAGCAGAGTGTAAATTTTAATTCACCCCCTTGCATTAGGTCTTGGAAGGCTATATAATTGACAGATATTTCTTTTCCATTCAAAGCTACTTTGTCTATATATGTATTCTTTTGGGGGTTGTTTGCCTTTATTTTCAATATTTTTCCATTGGCTAGCTTTATTGTAGCAGTTTCGAACAAAGGGGATGTTATGGAAAATTCGTTTGATCCCGGACATACAGGATATATTCCTAAACTACTGAGAATATACCATGCTGACATTTGTCCGCAATCTTCATTTCCACTTATACCTTCAGGAGTCGGCTGGTACATCTCGTGTAGGATGCGACGCGTCATTGCTTGAGTTTTCCATGGCTGGCCTACATAATTATACAGGTAAACCATGTGATGGCTAGGTTCGTTTCCATGCGCATATTGACCAATAAGTCCAGTTATATCCGACATATGACCATCTACCTTCGATTCGACAGAGAACAAACTGTCTAGTTGGGCTGTAAATTCTTCTTTTCCTCCGAACAATTGTATCAATCCATTTACATCATGAGGTACAAAGAAACGATATTGCCATGCTGTTGCTTCAGTGTATGCTCTTCCTGCTTCGTATGGGTTGAATGGATTATCCCAGTTTCCATCCATTCGTTTTCCTCTAAAGAATTTTGTATGCCCGTCAAAAACATTTATATACGATGATGCCCGTTCTGTATATAACTTGTAGTCGTCATCTTTTCCCAGTTTTTTCGCAACTTGGGCAATACACCAGTCATCATAAGCGTATTCGAGTAAGCAAGAAACAGATTCTCGTTTAATATTAGAAGGTATAAATCCGTACTTGATATAATAATCAGAGCCTTTTTTATTTTTATCGGAAGATATTTTCATTGCTTCATAAGCCTTATTTATATCAAATCTGTTAATCCCTTTCAAATAAGCGTCTGCAATAACAGATACTGAGTGATAACCAATCATTGTTCCGGTTTCTCCCGCTGAGAGCGGCCATATAGGAAGCTCTCCGGAGGCATCGTACATTTCCAGATATGAATCTATCATATTATTTACGAGGGTAGTATCGGTAAGAGTAACCAGCGGATTCCATGCTCGGAATGTATCCCATATAGAAAATGTAGAATAATATTTATGACCTTCGGGTAATTGTCCGATTTTCATATCGTGGCGACGAAATTGTCCGTTCACATCGTTCGCTATATTAGGTACTATCTTGGTGTGGTAAACCGCTGTATAGAAATTCTTCAGATCATCATCAGAACCTCCTTCTACTATGATGTCGGAAAGAGCTTCCTCCCATAGTTTGCGGGTTTGATTGTGAGCCCAATCAAATTCGAACCCTTCCATATCGTGAGCTAAATTTTTCCTTGCATTGTCTTCACTTACAATAGAAAAAGCGACTTTAGCGATAATAGGTTCGCCTGTGGATGTTCCGAATGTGAGGATTGCCTGTTGGTTATAACTTTTGGCATTTTCATCTTTTTCTAGAATAAGCCCATTGTCGACAAATTTAGCAGACTCAAAATTTGTCGAGAACTGAGCCACGAAAAATACATATTGATTAGTTACCCAACCTTGTGTGCGGCGCATACCTGTAATTTCGTTGTTTCCTGTTTGCTTGATTATTAAAGAATCAATATTTTCTTCGGCCAAAAGATGTGACATATCTATAACTATAGATTGGTTCTTTCCTTCGGCGAAGGTGTAGCGATGTACACCTGTATATGTGGTAGCTGTTAGTTCAGCTTTTATTCCTTCCGATTTAAAGTCTACAGAGTAATATCCGGGCGATGCCAGTTCGTCTTTGTGAGAGAAAGCCAGTGGTTCGAAAATATACCCTTTTTGATTATGAATAGGAGTAATATCCTTTGTTGTAGGATGAAATAATACATCGCCTAAGTCGGCACAACCAGTACCGCTAAGGTGAGTATGTGAGAATCCAATAATTGAGGAGTCGCTGTAATGATAACCCGAACAGGCGTCCCAGTCTCCTGTGCGAGTGTCGGGGCTAAGTTGTACAGCTCCGTATGGAGTTGTAGCTCCGGGATAGGTATGACCATGAAACCCCGTTCCTATGAATGGGTCAACATAATCAATAGGTGTTTTTTTTTGTTTAGATGAACAACTTGATAATAAGATGATAATGAGTAGAAAGAGTGAGGCCTTTTTCATGAATAAAGTATGAGTTAAACTTATCGGGGAGATATTAATATCTCCCCGATAGCAATATGTGATTTAATTATTTAAAATTTGAATATCCGTCTGCAGGATTGTTTACTAATAAATAATCTGTATTTTCTATCTCTCTTTGAGGTATAGGGAAATGTGCATCTTTCGTAGGGTCGAAAGTACGAGGTCCGCGAGGATCGGTAGCAACAGTTGCGGCAGCATATACTTCTTTAGCCAGTCCCCAACGAACAAGATCGTAATGACGCTCGTCTTCATATGCCAATTCGCAACGACGTTCGTTTACTAAGTCATTGAATGTAGGTGCAGCTATTGCCTTTGTGACATCACCTCCAAAAGCTCTTACTCTGACCTCGTTGAAAGAAGCGGCAGCGGCAGGAACTCCCAATGTACGATTGCTTGCTCCGCCTCCTGCCAAGAATATCTCAGCTTCGGCATGAATTAATAAAACATCGGCATAACGAAGTAATGGTACATCAGCTCCACTTTCCCAGTTCCAACCCGAAAGGTCATTATAAGCTGCCGAGTACTTAGTTCCCATGTAACCGGTAGTCATATCTTTGATCATATCGTTTGTCAGAGTCGTTGTTTTACCTAAGAAATGAACATCATCGCCAGCTCCTTTAAGTGTAACCAAGCGGCGTGTGTCGTTTGGTGCAAATGCATTGAATAAGCTTTTTGTAGGTGCAAAATAATACCAACCAGTACCCCCGGAAAGAGTTCCTGAAAGCAAAATGACAGAGGTTACTGTTCCTTGATTTCTAACAGGAGCATTAGTCAAATTGAACAATACTTCTTCATGTTTTTCTCCGGCAGGGGAAAATAAATGAGCAAAACCATTGTTGTTAGTTTTATCAAGAGAATATTTACCAGAGTTGATTACTTTTTCTGCCATAGCTTTAGCTTCTGTATATTTACCCCAATGAGCATATACTTTTGCCAGTAATCCGTATGCAGCTCCCAAGTTAGGACGACCTGTAGCATCTTTGTCGCGAGTCCATAAGCTTTGGTTCTCAAAATGCTTGATGGATTCTTTCAGGTATGCTTCTATTCTTTTGTATGTCTCAGTTTTAGTTTCACGAGGCTTGTTTATTTCTTCAGGATGTTGCCAGTCATAGAATGGAAGTCCTCCATATCTTTTTGCTAAATGGAAATAAGCGAATGCACAAACAAAATTAGCTTCTCCTAGCATAACATCTCTGCTTTTGTCTGACATTTCTACTAACGGAGCGTGCTTCATTACATCATTTGTACGGCGAATAACCTTGTACATAAGTTTCCAATTGTCGAACTGGCCACCCGAAGCATTAGTCGTGGTTCTAAATTCAGTAAGGGCTTCATCATCACCTTTGCTACGGTTTATAACCATGTCGTCACTTGCTGCTCCGACCCACCAGTGTCCACGCCCAAAGCCTTCTTCTTCATAAAATGGAGCATATGCGGCATCCAGTCCTAATTGAACATCAGCTTCCGTATTCCAGAAGTTAGATGTACCATATGGTTCTCTATCTAAATCGCAGGAAGCGAATAAAAATACCGGTATTAAAAATAATAATTTATATAGTTTCATGTTTATCTGATTTAAAAGTTTACATTAATACCCATTATAAATGTTTTTGGTTGAGGGAATTGCCCTCTGTCGACACCTATTTCAGTTACACCATAATTATCTATTTCATTGGCGTAAGTTTCGCCTAACTCAGGGTCGAATCCTTTATAACTAGTAAATGTTAATAGGTTTTGAGCTGTAAAGTATACTCTCAACTTTTGAAGTTTTAGCTTTTGGCTAAGTTTCCTATCAAAGGTATAACCAAGAGTAAGAGTCTTTAGCCTTAAATAATCACCTTTGTCAACATAGTAATCAGACATTCTGCGGTTATTATTCTTATCGCTGATTGTTACACGAGGTCCATTTCCATTCGGGTTGTTGACAGGGTGATAACGGTCCATGATTGCTGCAAACTGATTGTATCTTGCATCAACAAACATTCCTTCATATTTAAGAGCATTGAATATATCGTATCCGGCTACGCCTTGGAAAAAGAAGCTAAAATCAAATCCTTTATATTCCAAATCTGCACCGAATCCGTATGTGAAATCAGGGAATCCACTACCTATATTTGTTTGGTCATTAGAATCTATCTTTCCGTCTCCATTTAAATCTAAGAATTTCAAGTCTCCTACTTTTGCATTAGGCTGAACTTTATTGCCTTTATTATCTACATAAGCGTCAATCTCTTCCTGTGATTTAAATACACCTCCATTTTTGTAACCGTAGAAATGCGCAATAGGTTCACCTACTCTTGTACGGGTAATGTTAGTACCGCGATAAGCACTTGTAAACATGTTACTGCTTCCTGTACCCATAGAAAGAACTTCGTTCTTTACAGTACTGAAATTACCATATGTGTTGATTCTAAGATCATTAATTTTGGTGTTGTATGACAAGTTCATATCAAAACCTCTGTTACGAACTTCTGCTGCATTTACAATTTTACCACCATCAACACCAACAAGAGATGGGATAGGTATTTCGATAAGTACGTCGGATGATTTTTTTATAAAATAATCGAATCCAAAATCAAATTTATTTAAGAAGCTTACATCCAAACCTAAGTCGGTCTGTGTTGTAACCTCCCACCTAAGGTCAGGGTTTGGTAAGTTTGATTCGTAACGACCAAATCCGACTTTTTCGTTACTGCCGAATACTGTGTTGTATCCGTCATTATCGGTTGTATTCGCGATTAGGACTTTTGTTGGATAGTTACTTCCTAGATCCTGATTACCAAGTTTACCCCAGCTTGCTCTTATTTTTAGATTTTGGATTGCTTTTTCTTTCAATGGTTCAAAAAAAGCTTCTTCCGATACACGCCATCCTCCCGAAACAGAAGGGAAGTATCCCCAACGGTTGTCTTTCGAGAATTTAGAAGAACCATCGGCACGGAAACTCGCCGATAATAAATATCGGTCGGCAAATGAATAATCAAGACGTCCGAAATAAGAATTCATAGCCCATTCTTCGCGACCCCCTTGCAGCCAAGCTATACTTGTTGCCGCAGATAGATAGCGTTGCGATTTTTCTTCCGAAATAAACCCTGTTCCACGAGCATTTGTATATTCCGAATTGAAAGCTTCGTAAGAAGTACCGCCTAATACCATTATTTTATGACTGTCGATGGTTTTATCAAACTTCAGTGTGTTTGTAGTCATCCATTTCGAATTATCCCAATCGCGTTGAGTCAATTCATTTGTATTTGAAGCACGACCAGCTTCAGGAACTCTCGTTACAAACCATCTTTCACCCCAGCTCGACCAATCATATCCTAAATCGGTTTTAAATGTAAAATCATTCAGGAATTTGTATTGAAGGTATGCGTTTCCAAAAATACGGTTACGGGTACGTTTACGGTCAGACCTGTCAAGTGTTGCAACAGGGTTTTTCAAGTCGGCACCAAGTTCTCCGCTACCGCTATAAATACCTTTTTCTTGATTTTCATATACAGGAACGGAAGGATCGAATTGTAATGCAGGAGCTATTGCACCGCCTGCGCCCATTTCGGGAACAATGTCTTGTTTCGAATTTGTAATCATAAGGTTTTCACCAATGACCAGATTCTTAATGACTTCCAATTCTGTGTTTATACGAAGGGTTGTACGTTTGAAACCAGAGTTTTTTAATAGTCCATCCTGAGTGAGGTGAGCACCCATGATGTTATATTTAAATTTGTCGGAACCTCCGGAGAAGGCAATGTCATAGTTGCCTTGATAGGCTGCATCAGAAAATATCTCGTCTTGCCAATTTGTTCTCGTAACTTTGGCATAATCAGATTTATAATATTTTGTAGGGTCTTCACCTGCTTTTGGTGTATAACCATCGTATTTTATAGCATTATCGTAGGCTTCAAGGTGAATTGTATTACGTTGTTCTGCATTCAATAGGTCTATTTTGTTTTGAGGTGTAGAAAAACCATGGTGCATATTAAATGAAATATTTACCTTATCTGATTTACCTCCTTTTTTTGTTTGAATAATAACAACTCCATTTGCTGCACGTGATCCGTAGATAGCAGCAGAAGCGGCATCTTTTAGCACGTCGATACGCTCTATGTCTGTCGGATTTACATCATTCATATTGTCGGCAGGCATTCCATCAATAACATAAAGTGGTTCGTTATTTCCGAAAGTACCCATACCACGGATACGGATAGATGTTCCTGAACCCGGAGCCCCACTGCTTTGGAGAACGGTTACCCCAGACATACGTCCTTGTAATGCGCTGTTAATACCACTTACGGACATGTCGTTCAAACTAGACATCTTAACCGAAGATACAGCTCCCGTCAGGTCGGCTTTTTTCTGTGTTGTATAACCAACAACCACAACTTCTTCCAGGTTTTGAGCATCTTCTTTTAGTGTTATATCAAGGGTTGTTTGATTCGATATTTTTATTTCTTGAGTAACAAACCCGACATATCTGAAAATTATTGTAGCATTTTCATTTATTTTATTTAAAATGAAATTACCATCTATATCGGTAACAGTGCCATTGGTGGTTCCTTTTAGGATGACACTGACTCCCGGTAGTGGGAGGCCCGATTCGTCCTTCACAAGACCTTTTATAGAGCGTCCGTCTTGTTTCACCTCTTTGGTCTCGGTTGCAGATAAGATTATTTGATCTTCTACAATTGAGTATTTTATATTTGACTTTTCAAATATATTATCAAGTACATCGCTGACAGGCTTATCCTTTACATCTATCGATACAATCTGATCTGTATTGATCAGTTTTTCATTGTATAAGAAGTGATAAGATGTTGACTTCTCTATTTCAGATAAAATAGAACGTATAGAAGTAGAAGATTTCTTGACAGATATCAAGTCTGTTCGTTTCGATTGTACAGTAAAGGACATAAAAACAAGTCCTAATAATAGGAGATATTTACATCTCCCTTTTACAATAAATTCTTTAATTGTCATAGAATGCTTTTTTAAGGTTAATTGTTTCTTCCCTGATTGATAATTAAAAAAGAACAATCTTTGGATTTTGTTTTCGATGAATAGTATCTTTTTTTCATAAACTTAATTTTAAAATTTGCACAAAAGAATATTTATTTTCTTAAGCAAACGTCTATTTGAGATTAAGCTTTGGTTAAAATGTTGTTTGTCTATACCATATTTTAAAAATTTAAATGAATGTTAATTTCTTAAGGTTCCTTTTTTATAAAGTATTATTTCCGAATTTTCTTTTTTCCATTCCAATTGCGGTGAACTTTCTTTCAACATATCCAAAATCTGATAAATTGATTCGTCGGTGAATGTTGCTGTAAATCGGTATTCTTTTATACTTTCACTTTCGATTATGATATTAGTTCTAAACACCTTCTTTAGCCTTTGGATTACTTCTTCAAGTGGTTTGTTGTTGAATATCAGAATACCTTGTTCATAAGCATCATATTCATTTGGCGTTGTATTTACGATAGTGTATTTTTTAGTGTTTTTGTTGAACGTTAATTTGGTATCGGGTTTTATGGTCACAGGATATCTCAACGATTTGTTTTCGAAATCGACAATACCTCTTTCCAGATAAACAGATATCGTTTTATCGTCTTCATAATTGCGCACCGAAAATTTTGTACCATAGGCTTTGACTCTTGTACCATCGAGATTTTCTACATAGAAAGGATTTTCGATATCGGATTTTACTTCGAAAGTTGCTTCTCCATCAAGTTGTATCAAGCGTTCGCCGTTCTTAAAAACATTTGGATATTTGATTGATGATCCTGCGTAAAGAGTTGCTTTTGATCCGTCGGGAAGTATTATAGTTACTACTTTTGCATTTGTTGCGACAACTTCATTGTATGCAATTGGGGTTGCTTCTTCTTTTGTCAGAAAAAGATATGAGACTCCCATTATAAGTGGAATTGAAATGATGGCTGCTGTATTAATTAGCCAACGTTTGAGAGATGCGTATTTAGTCCTTTTTTCAGAGATGTTTAGATTTGGCTTGTTCTTGTCTAGAGCTAGAATTCTTAAGCTTTGATTTATAAAATTTCTGTCATGAAACATTTTTCTAGCTTCATCAAAAGTTTGAAGAGCCAATTCAAATTCTAATTTCTCTTCATCGGTTAAGTTTTTATCGTAAAATTTATAGATGAGCTCCTCTATTCTTTCTTTATTCATAGTTATTTTAAATGCTTCTGTTTATTAGACAGCTATCTTGTCAAATACCCTATGAATATTCTATATTTTTTTATAATAAAGAAAAAGAATAATGAAAGGATAGTAGTCTTTTAATAATATTGATAAGGAAATCAGTGACTTATGGATGTATGATTCTACAGTCTTGATGGAAATATTTTGCTTCTCAGCAATTTCTTTATATGTCATATTTTCGAATCGGCTCATTTTAAATACAATCCGATGCTTCTCGGGTAATTGCTGTAACGCATTTTCAATTATTTTTTCTATTTCCTCCACCGACAATAAGTCTTGGGTTGTATATACATCGTAGGTATTTAGAATATATTGCTCGTAAGAAGTTTGATTTTTTTCTTTTTCTATTATATTTAGACAGTTGTTTCTTGTGGCTGTAATAAGATAGGAGCGGATCGAGGATGAAATGGTTATATTTTCTTTGTCTCGCCAAATTTTGAGAAATACATCTTGTACACAGTCTTCAATAGCCTGCTGATCTGTTATATATCGGCTGGCAAATACACACAATGGAGTAAAGAATTGATTGTATAAAGTATTAAAAGCTTTTGTAT